>WFUL01000202.1 GCA_015484985.1 Anaerolineales bacterium
CGCACGGCACCTTCCGGCGACGAAGGGGCCGCAATCCTTGTCAAGGGAGGGCTCCCATGACCCATGTAATCACCCGCTTGTGTTTGCGCGACGCGGCCTGTGTGGAGGTCTGCCCCGTGGAATGTATCGTCCCGGGGAAGCCGGTGGAGGAATGGCCGTTGTACTACATTGACCCGGACACCTGTATCGATTGCGGTGCCTGCGTTCCCGAGTGTCCCTTTGAGGCCATTTTCCCTGAAGATGAGGTGCCCGCCCCGTATGTGGCCAAGGGCGGTGAGCGCATCAGCCTGCCCGTCGCGGAATGCGAGGGCGGCGAGCCCTACACCCATACCAACCATAACGGCGAAGAGGAACACATTCCCTGCACCATCGTGCTCGAGGCGGGCCAAGAAGTGGACCTCACGCCCGATATCGAGGCCAACGCCCGATACTTCCAGGAGGGTATGGGCTACGACGCCCTCAACCAATAGGGCGACGGCTCGAACCGAAAAGACCTGTTGCAGGGGCGACTTACTCGATGAAGTCGCCCCTGTATTGTTTTCAAATTTCCCCGCGAGGTGAAGCTATTGAGCAGGTGAGAATAAATTAGTGGGACGGCTTCGCCACCCCACCAATTTATTCTCTCTCGACCGGGAAGGGACGCCTCAGACTACGTAACACATGGGGCGCCAGACGCCACAAGGCCGGCGTGGTGAGGAGGGTCTTCCACAGGACAGGAGCCATTTCGTCCCGAGTACGGCGACCCAGAAAGGCGCGCACTGAAGGCGTCAGACAGCGCAAGAGCCGGTCGTACCCGGCCTCATCAAAGCCGTGCAAGGCCCGACGAATCCACCAGTGCAAGCGCAATTCCCGATACAGGGGGCGCGCCGTCTCCCGCCAGGGCCGGCCTTGGTGAATGGCCTGCACCACGGCCTGGGCGGCCCAAAAACCTGTCACGGTCCCCCCTACGGTGGTGTTCTTCACGTGTCCGGCCGCGTCCCCCACCAGGTAGACATCAACGCGACCAATCCGACGATAGGCTCGAAGGTGGGGGTGATAAAGGGCTACCTGGGCGCCTTGATAAGCCAGAGGCGTCAGATTCCACCGCTGTAAGAAGCCCTCCAGCAACGGCTTCGGGGATACATGCGCATCGGTCATCAGGCCCAGCACGCCCCGCCGGTCCGATTCCGGAATCAACCAATAGAAATACCGAGTCTCCTGGGGGAAGAACCAAACCTGAGTGCGTCTTGGGTCCCAACCAGAGGGCAGTTCTACCTCCGCCTGCAAGATGGGAATACGGGGCGGTAGTGGCAAGCCCAGGGCGCGGGCCACGGTGCTGGTGACCCCATCGGCGCCGATTAGGGCGCGATGGACCTCCACCTGACGGAGCGTCCCTTGATGGTCCAGGTGAAGAAGCAGGGAACCATTGGGAAGGGCTTCCCATTCTTGAAAACGGTGACCCAATTGCACGCGGCAGCCCGCCTGTTGAGCCTGTTCCAAAAGGAACTGAAGCAACGCCCTTCGTTCGATGATGAAGTCGGGGGGCTGAAGGTGAATGGTCACTTCTTGTTGAGCGGTGGCTACCGTCATCCAGGGAGTTTTGTGTAAAATGGCGGGGTGTGCCTCAAAGGGAAGCACGTGGTTCAAAGCGGCGGTCACGATGAGGGTGCGCCGGGCCGGGTGGTAATGGGGTTGCTGCTCGAACACCGTGACCTCGTAGCCCAAACGGGCGAGCAAGTAACCTGCCAGGAGGCCAGACCCCGAGGCTCCGATGATGGCGATCTCAGTGGAAGTACCCATGAACACACTCCCCATGAAGTGGCTTGAAAAACCGCGCGCGAAAGCGGTGCAATAGTATATCATGGGCAAAGACCCGAAACCGGTGGTAGAATAGCGCCGCCAAACCTTCGGGAGGACACGATGAGTGAATCTTGGACCTGTCCAACTTGTGGAACGCAAATCGAAGGAGACCAGCTTCAGTGCCCGGTGTGTGGGAGCCCCAAACCCGAGCCCACTCCCCACCCGGCAACAGGAGAAGAAGGGAAACCCGCTCCTGAGTGGGCCGAACCTCGCTTCCCGGTCATTACGCTGAGCCTGCCTGTGGCCCTGGTGGTCTTGGCCTTTTTCGTTTCCCTGGGAGCGGCTTCGGTGTACGTCATCCTGCAACGCACCAACCGCATCGTGGAACCCACGCCGGTGCCCACAGACACCCCCACCC
>WFUL01000203.1 GCA_015484985.1 Anaerolineales bacterium
GGGGAAAGAAAGGCTGACGGCGGTCGGCCGACGGCCGTCAGCGAATTTTGGTCGCGTGCCCGGTCAGGACTACGCGAGATATACTAAAAATAACTCCGGTCTTGAACCTCGCAAGATATGGGTATGCAACAGATTGTCCAAACCCTTGTCCAAACTTCAGGGCACGAACAGCCTTGCAAAAACGCGAAAACGCCGTGCTACAATAGGGGACAACCCCGGAGCGGAGGTCGTACCATGGCCTTATCCCCCGATGTTCCTGTGTTCGCCGTGCCGGAACAGCATCTGGTGCCCGTGAGCGACCACCTGCAACGCGTGTATCCCATCCCGCCGTCCCGCATGTTCACCATCCGGGACGCCCTGCGGAAATTCCAGGAAAAACACCCCGATCAAGAAGCGTACGATGCCTCGCAAGGCGATGGCGGCGCCAGTCTGGACGGTGTTCCCCGGCCCATCCTGGAACGGGCCCTGGAACTGCAACTGGCCATGGGCACCAAGTATGTCCTGCCCATCGGGCCGGAGCCCATCCGCCGCCTGATTGCGGAACAGTACTGGCAACTGGACCCGGCCCTGGGTTGGGGACCCCAGAACATCGCGTTAGGCGCCGGAGGACGGGATGTGCTGGTCAAGGCCTATCAGGCCATGCTGGCCTTGGGACACGGCCGCCAGGGCGACGTGATCATCACCACCCGCGTTCCCTGGCTCTCCTACAACTGGGGTCCCTATGGTGTAGGCGCCAATGTGCTGCGGGCTCCGGGCCGGCCCGAACAGGCCTGGGCTTATACCCCGGAAGCCCTGGAAGTCACCTTCGAATACGCGGCCCGGTACGGGCGGAAGGTGGCCGCGCTCATCATCACCAGTCCCGACAACCCGACGGGGTACACCCTGACCCTGGACGAACAAATTGCCCTGGCGCACAAGGCCCTGGACCTGGGCGCGGCCTTCGTGCTCTTTGACTGGATTTATCACCACGTGACCGAAGGCGAGCCGTACGACCTCAACGCCCTGCTCCGGGCCTTTGAACCGGAACGGCGGGAGCGGCTCATGGTTTTGGACGGCATTACCAAGAGCCTGGGAGGGTCCAACATCCGTATGGCCTGGCTCACGGCTTCCCAAAAAGTCATCAAATTCATCGCCTCCCGGGCCTCCCACAGCACCATTCCCTCCTACTTCGCCATGGCCGTGGCCCAGGCGGCCATTGAGATGGGCTACCGGGAAGCGACCCGTACCATCATTGAGCCCACCAATGCAAGCCGTCGCTGGCTGCGCCGCTTTCTGGAGGAACAAGGCCTCACGTTCATTATGGGGAACGGGTACTACGCCTTCATCCATGTGGGGAAATGGCTTCAGGCGCGGGGATGGGAGACCAGTGAACCTCTGGGCCAGTACCTGGCCGAGGAACACGGCATCGCCATCGTACCCGGAGTGTTCTTCTCCCCTGACGGCGCAGCATGGATTCGCTTCTCCTACGCTCTGCCCCCGGAGCGTACCCAGGCCGCGGCCCATCGCCTCATGCAGGCCCTCAACGCCCTGACGTCCTGAGCCAGGGACAGGCCTCCGAGGTGGACATGTCCCCACGACTGCGCACCCGCACCGACGTCGGATGGTTGCTTCGGCGTCAGCCGTTCGGCGAAGCCGACTTGTGGCTGGATGTCTACACGAAGGGTCTGGGCCGTATCCGGGTGCTGGCAAAAGGCGCCCGTAAGGTCACGTCCCGGAAAGGAGGACACTTACAACTCTTCCAACGGGTCCACATGACCCTGGCCCGGGGCCAGTCCTGGTGGATTCTCACCCAGGCCCAGACGCAAACCTGGTTTCCTCAACTGCGGACGGATATGCACGCGTACGCGGCCGCGAGTTATGTGGCCGAACTGGTGCTTCGCCTCGTCCCTGAAGGGGAACGCCTCCCCGGCCTGGAGCCCCTCCTGGGCCAAGCCCTGGAAGCCATCGCCCGTCTGCCCTACGGGCCCCAATGGGTGCCCCGCATCTTCGAATGGAAAATCCTCAGCCTGGCGGGCTACCGACCGGAATGGGACCACTGTCACCGTTGCGGCACACCCCTCCGCCTGGGCGAGCCCAAGGCTTTCGACCCTCGAGGCGGCGGCGTGGTGTGCGATGGGTGTCGCGGCCCCCAGATGCCCTGGATTTCCGACCGCACCTGGACTCTGCTTCGTCACTGGGCGACCAAACCCCTGCCTGCGGTGCTGGAGAAGGAGCCACCCCAGGACCTCTATCCCGAACTCACTGCCCTGGGACAGGCTTACGTCCGCACCTGGATGGAACGGGTTCCGAAAACGTGGCGCGTCGAACGCCAACTGGGAGAAGGACATCACGAAAGATGAAGACGGACCCGTCCTCCCTCCAGACCTACCGCCAGCCCAAGTATCGGGCCAGCCACTCGCCGTTGTACACCGCGCCGCCCACCGCACCCCGAATGGTGTTGTGACTCAACACGGTGAACTTCACATGGCCCAGAGGGTCGGGACGCACCCGGCCCACCACGGTGGTCATCCCCCGGCCAGTGTCCCGGTCCAGGCGGGGTTGCGGCCGGTCGGGTTCAGTGCGCACCGCGATGACGGGACGGGGCGCGCTGGGCAGGTCCCGTGTGCTCGCCGGGGCTTCGTAGCCCTCCAAGACCGCCACCACCTCGTCCAGAGAGGCAGGACGCGCCAAGGCCACGCTCACCGCCAGGGTGTGGCCGTCCCACACGGGTACCCGGTGGGTATGCGCGCTCAAGGTCACATCGGCCAAGCGGACCTCTTCGCCCTCCAGCGCGCCTAAAATCTTCCGGGGTTCCCACTCCACC
>WFUL01000204.1 GCA_015484985.1 Anaerolineales bacterium
CCGCGAAAGGATGGGCGCAGCGTCTGCAGCACCTCTGGCAGGAGCATCGCGGTGCCCGGCTTCTCCCCGGTTATCGGGACCGGGACACCCATCTCACCCATGAGGGGCGTCGTATCTGGCAGGGGCGCGGTTCAGGAACGTTTTCCCTGGAACCTCCATTGACTCTGAGCACGCCGGCGCGGCTGGTGGTCCATGTGTGGGTGCGGGGTTCGGCTCGAAGCCAGGTTCAGGTTCGCATCCTGGGCTGGGACCCGCAAGGCCGTCGGGTGCAGGTCCTTCTTCCGCCAGAGGGTTTCCGCTGGTACGAAGGTCGCGGTGTGGCCACCACCGAGGACGTCTTCCAGAAGATGGAACAGGTGGAGGTAAACGGTCTGAAGCGACGAGACCGGGTGGTGTTACGCGTGGGAAATTTGGCTCAGAAGGACATCAGCCTGTTCGTACCCTTATGGGCCGGGTTGCTGTCTCCCGACGAAGCCCGCGGTCTTATTGGCCGTTATCTGGACTTTGAGTCCCTTTTCTGGCGTCCCGGGGGATGGTCTTTGATGCCCGGTCGTCGTGTGCCGGAGGAAGGAAAGGCCGTGTCCCTGTTATGGAATGTCCTGGTACTGGAAGGATTGATGCAGGTGGAAGCATGGGAACTGGCCTCCCGGATGGCCTTGCATTTGCTGGAGTTTCAAAGTCGGGTACTGGATCAGGAAGGGGGATTCTACGCGACCTACCATGGCGAAACGGGACAGGGCCTGACGGCCGCCGAGACCATCACCGGGCTTCCCCCTTTGGGCACGTTGCTCACCCTGGCGGGACTCCAATTCCTGCCAGGCTTGCGAGTGCGCTTTTTGCACCCTTCGCCGTTGGCCTTCTCCCTGACGGTGCAAATCTGGGGCGCGGTCTTGCGGCGGACGCCTGAGGAAACGGAAGTCCGTTTCCCCTGGGGAGACCGACGGCGCTTTCCGCCGGACGTGCGCGGCGTGCTCTCCCTCAAGCAAGGACAGTTGGTCGAGGGCTAAACGATGAACCGACCCTCCTGCATGAGGGGCTGGCCGTCGACCCATACGTTGACCCGTAGGGGGATAACGTCTACGTGGACGCGGCTGTGCCAATCCGCACCCGTCCGGTCGGCATATGGGTCCCCAAAGGCTACGTGAACACCCGGGAACTTCTCGTCTTGCAACAGGTTCCCGGTGAGTTCCCGGAGGAATTCGTTGGTTCCAATGGCGAATTCGCCCACCCGCGTCCCGTTTGGGTCTCGGTTGAGGTAATCCCAGACTTCCTGGGCCAGTTCGGTCCGGGGATGCTCCACACGAACCACCCGTCCCTCTTCGACAAAGAAGGTCATGGGGTGCTCCAGCAAGCCATATTTCTCGCTGAAGTAGTCCCCCAAGAGATGGGCCACCAGCACACCCTGAGCATTGGCCGGCGCGGTGAAGACCTCGCCTTCAGGGAGGTTGCCCCATTGACCGGGTTGATGGTAGAGGCCGGTACAGGGAATCCAGCGACGAGTTTGGGGGTCTAAGGTCACGGTGAAGTCGGTACCGTCCGGGGTGGTCACTCGAATCGTCCGGGCGTCTCGCACCCTGCTGTAGATGTCCATGGTGCGCTGGGCGACCTGACGGTAATCGGCCCGCATCCCCGTGCGCATAAGCAACGGGGTGATGCCAATCAAATGACCATGCCGGGTTTTCAGTTCGTTGCGCAACAGTCGTCCCAGTTCCAGGCGGAAGGCCACTTCCCCGGGTTGGCCCTGGGCGGCGAAGAAGGTGGCGGTGGGACGAAACGCTTGCAAGGCAGCTTCTAAGGTCGAGGGGAGGGTGGTGAAGGGCCGTTGTCCGAAGGCTTCCAGCGGATGAAGGACCACCTGGGCGCCTTGCTCCTGAGCCGCCTGGGCCAGGGCCTGTCCAATGTCTTGGGTGGCCTCATCGGTGATGATGAAAACTCGGTCTTCAGGACCAATGGCTAGGCATTGGGTCACCGCGACGCGGGCCCCGGGAAGCACATCCTGCAAGGATGCCATGGGAGGACCTCCTGTAACTGTAGGGCTTAAAAAGAAAGCGGCCCCGACGGGATTCGAACCCGCGATCTCCGCCTTGACAGGGCGGCGTGTTCGTCCAGGCTACACCACGGGGCCGGAAAAACCTTTGCCTTTGGCATCGCTTAGTATACCAA
>WFUL01000205.1 GCA_015484985.1 Anaerolineales bacterium
GCAGAGCCAGTTCGGTTTCAATGCGACGCATCTCGCGGCGACGAAGGGCGCCCGGACTGGTGAGGTGATAGGTCATGAGCATCGCCAGGTTGAACACCGCCAGTACAGGGACCACCCACCACACCAGGGCCTGAACCAATTGAACAAGGGAGCCTCCCACGCTGGTGTACAGGAAGGTATCGGCCAAGACGGTGACGAAGACCCCCACCATGTCCAGGACCCACATGCCCAGGGAAATCCAGTCCTGGTACTTCGTGGTGGAGCCGAAAATCCACACCAGGCCCCATCCAATGGCCCCAACATCCAGGAAGAACAAGCCGAAGATGGCAATGACCATGAGGGTGGTGTCGTTTCTCGGCATGCTATGCATCAAAAGGTCGTAGGAGCGCCAGGCGGTGAAGATGGTCGCGGCCACGGTCATGACGATAACAATGACGTCGCCCAGAGTGATGCCCCCGTGATCCGTGCGCAGGTCGGGAAACATCTTTTCGAAAAGGGAGAAACGTCGCTCGGCCATAGCTCAACCTCCCTGGTTGGGATTTGGCTTCAGGCTTTCCCGGTACTGCCGGAGGCGGAAGCCCAGGTACAGGCTCCCCGCGGCCCACAGTACCGCCGGAGCCAGGGCTACAGCCTCCGGCGCGATTTGCCAGGCCCAAACCAACGCCTGGGTACCGAACCAGAGACCCAGGCCCGTCGCGGCCAGCACCCCCCAGCGCGTTCTGGGTATCCGCCACGCCAGGTACCCGCCTGCGACGAAAGCCAGTACAGGCAAACCCGCCAGGGCATACTCGGCCTGGCCGGGTGCGGTGCGGAACACGGTCACCACGGCCTGCACCGCTGCCAGGGTTCCCCATGCCCAGACCGCCACCGCACCCGCCCGAAGCGTCCAGGGTAGGGCGACCAGGACCGCATACATCGCGCCCAGCACCAGGTCTCCCAGGAACCGGGCCAGGTTTCGCAGGGCTTGAAAGGTTTTGGAAGGCCAATGGTCTCGTCGTGGTTCCACGCCGATCACTCCCTCAAAAAGGGGATGACATCATCTGACCGCCACCATCCTCACAGCAAACGTGGTTGGCGGCTGACCAGGTACCAGACATTGGTGTGGGCGTTGTCCCGGACATCGAAGTAACAGTCCACCAGGCCCAAACGGGCCGCCAGATAAGCGGTGGCCAGGGAGAAGCCCGCTTCCACGATTTCCCGGTTGGTGCGTTCTCCCTGAGCCAGGAAGTCCAGAAGCCGCTGCAATTCCCGTTTGGCCTCCCTTGACAAGTTCATGCCTCTCCCTCCGCCAGGGCCACGAACCATTGCCCGTTCCGATAGGCCAGGTACAACCCTTTCTCAGGGGTGGGGATGTACCGGGTACCCTGGGCCTGTCCAAAGGACAGGGCATAGGGGAGATACCGGGCGTCGAAGTCCCTGGGCGGTGAGACCTCGGCAACGCGGAACCGGCCGCACTCCAGGCGCATCATCTTTCCCTTCCGGGCCAGGTCCCGCCATTTGCGCAGCAAAGACCGGTTCTGCAACCTGGGCCACAACGGATTGACCGCCATTACATCCTCCGCGGGTCGTGGACTTCGAAATCCCTACGACGGGGCGGGGTGAGGCCGCCGCCGCAGATGCACAGGGGCCATGCTTCGAAGGTTGCCCGTACCCGCAGGCCCTGGCGGGCCAGAGCCACCGCCCGCGCCAGGGGGACCGGTTCTCGGAGCCACCCCCGCACTCCGCCACAGCGAGGGCACAGCACCACAGGCACCGGTCGGTGATGGTGAACCAGCATCACATCGCCTCCGCCAACGGCAGCACCAACTGGTTGGCCAGCACCTTGCTTCGTCGCGGGAAGACTTCGCCTTCCCAATCCTGCAAGCCCTTGCGCAGGGCGTATTCCACCATCCAGGTCTCGGCCATCTCACGGGTGTTTTCCAGGGCGCGAGCCAGGCCCACACCGTGGTTGGCCCCGCCGCAGATGCACTCGCATTCCGCGTGCTGGGCGTTGTAGCACTTGGCATCGCAACGCCCGACCACACCGCTGGACGTGCGCACTTCGATGAGCACGGCCATCACACCGCCTCCGGCTCGGTCAGGATGTACTCCCAGCGTTCCTCGTCGAAGCGCAGCAGACCGGTATCGGCCCGCATCAGACGCAGGTCCCCGGGCACGGCCACAGTCGCGGGGACGACGGAAAAGCCGCGGCCGGCCAGGATGTCCTTCACCCGGTCATGGGCCGAACGTGCGGCCTTCACCCGTTTCTTGTTC
>WFUL01000206.1 GCA_015484985.1 Anaerolineales bacterium
ATCTACGACGCCCAGGTCTACCGGGCGCTGGGTTCCCAGGGTGTGCTGCCCGATCCCTTCACGGGCTTGGCTTGGCCGTACCGCATCGAGCGGGCCGAGGTGGTGGCCCAGACCGGTACGCCCATCACCAAGACCCTGGATTGGGTGACCCTGGAATTCCAGGATGAAATCGTGGTGCCCGAGGACGCCTGGGTCGACTGGGATGCCAAGGAGCAGCGCTTCATCACCGCGGGCGAGCTGGGTGAGCAGCGTACGGCCCGCATCAAGTCGGTGGTCTACTATCCTGAGGACCTCTACGACACGGTGAAGTGGCACGACGGCAGCTCCTTTGACATCGCCGATGTCATCATGGGCCTCATCCTCACCTTCGACCGCGGTAAGCCCGACAGCCCCATCTTCGACGAGTCCTACCAGGGTGACTTCGAGTCCTTCCTGAGTGTGTTCAAGGGCGTCCGTATCGTGTCCGAGAAGCCGCTGGTCATCGAGTGGTACACCGACTCCTTCCAACTGGACGCCGAGCTGACGGTGACCACCCTGTGGCCGCAGTACGGCTTCGGCGAGGGCGCCTGGCACATGATTGCCCTGGGCGTGCTGGCCGAGCAGAACGAGGAGCTGGCCTTCACCGCGGACAAGGCCGACGCCCTGGGCGTGGAGTGGATGAGCTACATCGCTGGGCCCAGCCTGGAAATCCTGGCCAAGTACCTGGACCAGGCGGCCAACGAGGGCTTCATCCCGTACGCCAACGTGCTGGGTCAGTACATCACCGCGGAAGAGGCGCAGCAGCGCTGGGCCAACTACAAGGCCTGGTACGAGAAGATGGGCCACTTCTGGATCGGCACGGGTCCCTTCTACCTGGACAAGGTCTTCCCCGTGGAGAAGACCGTGGTCATCAAGCGCTTCGAGGACTTCCCCGACCCGGCTGACCGGTGGCTCCGCTTCTCCGAGCCCATGCTGGCCGACGTGACCATCGAAGGCCCGGCGCGGGTGCGGGCGGCCGAAGGCGCGACCTTTGAGGTGGTGATCACCTTCAAGGGTGAGCCCTATCCCGCCAACGAAATCGCGGCCGTCAAGTACCTGCTCTTCAACGCCGAGGGCAACGTGGTGGCCACGGGCGATGCGACCATGGCCGAAGAGGGCCGCTACACCATCGAGCTCACCGCGGACCAGTTGGGCGAGCTGGGCGTGGGTGCGGCTCGACTGGAGGTGGCGGTGACCTCCAAGGCGGTCAGCATCCCCAGCCTGAGCAGCGTCGAATTCCTGGTGCTGCCGTAACGGTAGCCCATGCCTGAGGGGAGGTCCCGACGAGGGACCTCCCCTCTTTTGTTTCCCCGCTCCCCCAGGGATTTGTGGTCCAATTCCAAATTGCACACGACGCAGCTGTCGGGCGCTTCAGATGACCTGCCAACAGCCCGTTGACCGTGGCCGATGACAAAGCGCCATTTTGTTCGGTTCCAATGTCCCTGGAGGATGGGGTATAATAGGCGTCACCCCACAAGGAGGATGAGGTGGCATTATGACGGAACAGGCTGTTTCGATTTCCGTGGAAGCGCCTAAGGCACAGGGTGGGGTAAGCACATGGAAGCGCGTGCTGCGGTATACCCTGGTGCGCTCCATCATGCTCCTGGTGACCGTAGTCGTCGGCGTGTACCTGACGGTGCTCATCGCCAACATGGGCGGGCACGTGGATGAAATCCGCCGGGCCATGATTCGGGAATCCGTGGCCATGCGCTTTCAGAACGACCCGACCTTCAAGGCGTTGCCTCCCGAAGCCCGGCAGAAACGCATCGAGGAAGAGGTGCGCCGTTTGGAGCGACGTTACGGCTTGGACAAGCCGTTTCTGGTGCGCAGCTTCGTCTTTCTGAGCCAGGCCCTGAGCTTGAACCTGGGCCGGGCCGAGAACATGACCAGCGACAGCGGTTCCCGCCAGGTGCGGTTGATCATCCTGGAACGCCTCCCACCGACCCTGTTCCTGTTCGGGACCTCGTCGCTCATCATTTTCTTCCTTTCCCTCTTCATCTCCCTTCACCTGTCCCGGAACTACGGCAGTCTTCTGGACCGCATCTTCGTATCCCTCTCGCCCCTCTCGGCGGCGCCAGGATGGTTCTACGCCATCTTCTTGATTGCCATCTTCGCCGCCTGGTTGAAGATTCTTCCCTTCGGCGGCATGATTTCCACGCCCCCTCCCGAGACCCGATGGGAGTATGCCCTGGATGTGGCCAAACATCTCATCCTTCCCATCGGCGCCCAGATTCTCAGTGCCTTGTTCATCGGCGTCTACAGCTGGCGCACCTTCTTCCTGATTTACTCCAGTGAGGACTACGTGGAAATGGCCAAAGCGAAGGGGTTGCCCCCGCGGGCCATCGAGCGGCGCTATATCTTGCGGCCCACCTTGCCCACCATCATCACCTCCTTTGCCTTAGCCTTGATCAGTGTGTGGTTGGGGCAAATCATCTTCGAGACCGTCTTCGACTGGCCCGGGATTGGGCGTACCTATTACCAGGCCATTCAGGTGTTCGACACCGCGGTGATTGTGGGCATCACCGTCATCTACGCTTACCTGTTGGCCATTACGGTATTCCTGCTCGACATCATCTACGCCATTGTGGATCCCCGGGTGGATGTGGGTGGCCCCCGGGCCACGGTTTAGGAGGCAGAGGCCATGTTGCGTGGTGCTTGGCGTGAGATTCGCTACTACCCTTCGGCCATGCTGGGCCTGTTCATCATCCTGGTCTTCGTGGCCGTCTCCATCTACACGGTGGTGACCATCCCCTACTCCGAGGTGGTGGACCTGTGGCGGGGAGGCGAGGCCGTGTGGGGAGATAACCCTCGGCTGGCGGCTCCTGAGTGGGTGAACTACTTCCGCCGGACCAAGTTGCCCAAGACCATCAAGATGCTTTCCACCGACCCCGATGTGGAGCGTCGGCAGGAGCAGGTGGACGACAACCTCTGGATTGACGACACCATCTACACCTTCGAGTTCCAGTACGACGAATTCCCTCAGGACCTGGCCGTCACCCTGGAGGCGGAGTTCGAAACCAAGGCCCCCTACGTCTCCGTGATTTTGGTGCGCCCGGATGGCGAGGAAATCCGGTTGGGGGACCTTTCGGTGAAGGGCGGGCGGCAGGTCTTCCTGGTTTCCCAAGAGGAGAAAATCGCCCAACGGCTTCGGTTGCCCGAGCGTCGGGATATTGTGGAGGCCATTTTCGCCGAGGACCCCAAGGCGGAGGAGCCCGTCGTCCTCAAGGGAACGTATCAACTCCGGATCGAGGCCACGCTGTTTGAGCCGGAATCCACCATCACCAGCAAGGTGGTGGTCTACGGCAAGGTCCACGGATGGGCCGGGACCGACCACTTGCGTCGCGATTTGAGCGTCGCCCTGCTGTGGGGCGCGCCGGTGGCCTTGAGCTTCGGCCTGGTGGCCGCGGTGGGGACGACGGTGTTGACCATGATTATCGCGGCGATTGGCGTGTGGTTCGGAGGATGGGTGGATTCCATCATCCAGCGCATCACGGAAGTGAACATGGTGCTCCCCGCCCTGCCTATCCTCATCATGATTGGCGTGTTCTGGACCCGCAGCCTGGTGGTGATGCTCTTCGCCATCATCGCCCTGTCCATCTTCGGCGCCGGCATCAAGACCAATCGGGCCATCTTCCTCCAGGTGAAAGCCCTGCCTTACATCGAGGCGGCGAAGGCCTATGGAGCCAGCGACTTGCGCATCGTGTTCTTCTACATGATTCCCCGCATCATCCCCACCATCATCCCCTCCCTGGTGTTGGGCATTCCGTCCTTCGTGTTCCTGGAGGCCGCGTTAGCCCTGTTGGGCCTGGGTGACCCGGTGCTTCCCACCTGGGGCAAGATTATCGACGAGGCCCGGGTGAACGGGGCGCTGCTACAAGGGCACTACTACTGGATTCTGGAGCCCACCTTTGCTTTGATGATTACCGGGGTGGCCTTTGCCATGCTGGGCTTCTCCCTGGACCGCATCTTCAATCCCCGTTTGCGGGAGTTGTAACATGAGCCAGTCGACCAATAACTACGTGTTGCAAGCCCACGACTTGGTGCTTTACTTCCAGACCCGGAAGGGCATCGTCCAGGCAGTGGACCACGTGGACTTCCACCTGGGCGAGAACCGAGCGGTGGTCATCATCGGGGAATCGGGATGTGGGAAGACGTCCCTGACCCGGGCCATCTTGCGGTTGTTGCCCCGGAACGTGGCCCAGTTTTCGGGGACGGTCTTGCTGGACGGCGAGAACATCATGGAACTGGACGACGAGGCCTTTCGGACGAAAATCCGGTGGAACAAGATTACCTGGGTTCCCCAAGCGGCCATGAACGCCCTCAATCCCGTCATCCGGGTGGGGGACCAGATTGCCGAACCTCTTATGCTGCACCGGAATATGACGAAGGCAGAGGCTCTGGACAAAGCCCGGGAGATGTTCCGTTATGTGGGTGTCCCTGAGGCCTTCCTCACCCGCTATCCCTTCGAGCTGAGCGGTGGCATGCGCCAGCGGGTGGCCATCGCCATGGCTTTGGTCACCGATCCGCGGCTTATCGTGCTGGACGAGCCTACTTCCGCGTTGGACGTGCTGACCCAGGCCAATATCTACAATGTGCTCAAGAAAATCAAATGGGAACTCAAGGCCAGTTACATCCTCATTACCCATGACGTGGCCACGGCCAGTGAGTTGGCCGACGACGTGGCCGTCATGTACGCGGGCCAGATTGTGGAAATGTCCGACGCCGACAGCTTTTTCAAGGAGCCCATGCATCCCTACGCTCGTATGCTCATGGCCAGCGTGCCTCGTCTCCATGGCGAGGAGGAATTGGAATTCATCCCTGGTCAGCCTCCCAGTCTTTTGAATCCGCCCTCCGGTTGCCGGTTCGCTGATCGCTGTCCTCTGGCCTTCGCCAAGTGCAAGGAGGACCCGCCCATCTTCCGGGTGGGCAACCGGTTTGTCAAGTGCTGGCTCTTCGAGCAAGAAGGCAAAGCCGTGCGTTCCATTGAGGAAGCGGCGCCTGAACCCGTTGGAGAGTGAGGAGGGATACATGACACTCACGGCACCTGCTCCTACCACGACAACTACGTCCGAGGCGCCTTTGCTCTCGGTCCAAAATCTGCGCGTTTGGTACGAATTGCGCAAGTGGGGCTTTGGCCTGGCGGGTTATGTGCGGGCCGTGGACGATGTGAGCTTCGACCTGTATCAGGGTGAGGCTATCGCCATCGTGGGCGAAAGCGGTTGCGGGAAATCCAGTCTCATGCGGGCCATCCTGGGATTGGTGCGTCCTCGGGAGGGTAAGATTCTCTTTCAGGGACAGGATATCTTCGCCAAGGGTCGGACCGGACTGCGCTGGTATCGCATGCAAGTGGGGTACGTGCAACAGGACCCCTACGGTGCACTGCCGCCCTTTATGTCGGTACAGCGAATTCTGGAGGAGCCTCTCATTCTGGCCGGAGTGAAGGACCGCCAGGCCCGCCTGGAACGAATTATTCAGGTGCTGGAAGAAGTGAAGATGAGCCCGCCGGAGGACTTTTTGAACAAGTTTCCCCACATGCTCAGCGGTGGTCAGCAGCAGCGGGTGGTCATCGCGCGGGCCATTATTCGGGACCCCAAACTTTTGGTGGCGGACGAACCGGTTTCCATGTTGGATGCCTCGGTGCGGGTGGAAATCCTCAAGTTGCTGCGCCAGATTCAGGAAGAACACAACCTGGCCGTCATCTACATTACGCATGACCTGTCCACGGTGCGTTACTTCTCCGAGCGTATCTTCGTGATGTACGCGGGGAAATTGGTGGAAAAGGCCCCAGTGCGGGAGATTCTGAACAACCCCAAGCACCCCTATACCCAGGCGCTGTTGGAAGCCATTCCGGAGCCCGACGCGGCCAACGCGCACAAGTTGCGCGAAGTGCCCCCCGGCGAACCCCCCAGCCTAGTGAGGCCTCCCC
>WFUL01000207.1 GCA_015484985.1 Anaerolineales bacterium
CCCCTGGACAAACGCTATGAGCCCATCGAGTACATCATGCAATTGGGCACGGTGCTCAAGGTACATATGGAAAATCTGCAGGCCCAGGTCGAAATGCAGGCCGCGGAAGGACGGGAGGAAACGGCCCGTTATGTCCTGGCTAATGTGGAGCCCGGCCAGGTAGCTGTGGTGGCCGTCGCGCCGGGGCCGGGAATCGCGCAGGCCTTCGCCAACCTGGGCGCGGCGGCTATCGTGGAAGGGGGCCAGACCATGAACCCCAGTGTGCAGGACTTCCTCAAGGCCCTGGACCCTCTGCCCACCGATAAGGTCATCCTGCTGCCCAATAACAAAAACATCATCCTGGCCGCACAAGAAGTGCAGAATTTCACGGTGCGGGATGTTCGGGTGGTGCCCAGCCGCACGGTGCCGCAAGGGCTCACAGCCCTGGTGGCCTTTGAACCCGAAATGGACCTGGATACCGCGGTGAACGCCATGACCGTGGTCATGGAAGAAGTGCGCAGTGGACAAATCACCCGCGCGACCCGTTCGGTGGAGTTGGACGGGGTCCAGGTGAAGGAAGGGCAATACATCGCCATCCTGGACGAGAAACTGGTGCTGGCCACTGATGACCTGGAAGAAGCCCTCTTGGGGCTGTTGGAAGCCGCGGATGCGGAGGAGTACGAACTCGTGACCCTCTTTTACGGCGCGGACCTGGACGCGGAAGCGGCCCATCGGCTGGCCGATCGGGTGCGCAAGACCTATCCAGACCTGGAAGTCGAACTCCAGTATGGCGGTCAGCCGCACTACCTGTTCATTCTGTCCCTGGAGTGAGGCTGGATGGTCTCCCAGAAAGCGGGGAAAACGGGCGGCTTCCGGGAGGTGGAACACACCGCGGATTGGGCGTTGGAGGTCTGGGCGCCTTCTCTGGAAGCCCTGCTGGAACAGGCGGCCCGCGGTATGTACGCCATGGCCCGTACTCGATTGAAGCCGGAACCGCGCGTCACCCGTACCTTCACCCTTCCTTTTGAAGACCCCGAGACACTCCTGGTGGACTTTCTCAACGAGTTGCTTTATCTGGAAGAGGTGGAAGGATTGGGGTTTGACACCTTCCATTTGCGCCTGGAAAATGGGAAATTGGAGGCGCAGGTGGAGGGCGCGCCCATCGAGGGCATGGAGAAACTCATCAAAGCCGCCACCTTTCACAATCTGCGCATTGAGCAGCGGCCGGAAGGCTGGTGGGCAACGGTGGTATTCGACGTGTAAGGTGGGGCGTCCCCGTGGTCTCACTTGAGACAAGGAGGAGCGATGCGTTTGAAGGACCTGATTCGCATCAGCGAATACGAATGGGAAATCCCCAAAGACTATCGAAGCGACATGCGGGTCCCGGTGCGCATTTTCGCCACCCGGGAACTCCTGGAAGCCGTGTTGGAGGACAAATCCCTGGAACAGGCGGTGAACGCGGCCACCCTGCCCGGCGTGGTGGGCCGGGTGCTGGTCATGCCCGATGTGCACCAGGGGTACGGGTTCCCCATTGGCGGTGTCGCGGCCACCAAGTACCCCGAGGGCATCATCTCCCCCGGGGCCATTGGGTACGACATCAACTGCCTGCCTGCCTACGCGCGGGTGCTTCACGAATTCGGCTATACCCGCCCCATCGGTGCCATGGCCCACGCATGGCGGCAGGCAGCCCTGAGGTGCTTCCGTCTGGAGGACCCGGAACCGGATTGGGCCCGTCCGGCCCTGTGGTTCGGGCAGAGGCCCAAGGCCCCCATGCTACGCCTGGTCACCGAACCGGGCGACGAACTGGTGGCCACCGCGGACCATCCCGTATGGACGCCGGAGGGCATGGTCCCCCTGGAGGACCTGAAACCCGGCATGTGGGTGGCCCGGTATCCCTTCGAAGGCGTGCCCTATGAGGAGCCTTCGGACGAGGTGGTGCTTTCGGAAGAGCAGTTCCGCGCCTTCCTCAAGGGACTCGGAAAATCGGACACCGCGATTGACCAGAGCACGGCTTGGCTGAAGGCCCGGGGGCTGCTGCCGCTGACCTATCGTTCACCCCAACTCCCCCTCCTCCTGCGCATTCTGGGCTACCTTTTTGGCGATGGCACGGTGACCTTCACCGGCAAACGCCGTCAAGGAATGGTGCAGTTCTACGGGCAGGAGGAAGACCTGCGTATGCTCCAGCAGGACCTGGCCCGGTTGGGCTTCCGGGCGGGCCTCTACAC
>WFUL01000208.1 GCA_015484985.1 Anaerolineales bacterium
GCGTGAGGATGATGAGGTATGAGGCGGAACACGCTTTTGCGAGCGTCACGACGCATCGCTGCTCGTGCCCGGGATGCCTGGCGGCGGACCTGGCGCAAAGGGGTGCGCATCAAAAGCCCCGAGGAAATCGCTATCATGCGCCAGGCAGGCCGTATCAACGCGTTGGCCTTACAGGCCGTGCGGGAAGCCATTCGTCCGGGAGTGAGCACCGCGGAACTGGATGCCATTGCTGAAGAGGTCATCTTGCGGCACGGCGCCAAACCCGCGTTCAAGGGCTATCCGGGTCCGTATCCCTTCCCGGCCACCATTACGGTGTGCATCAACGAGGAGTTGGTCCATGGCATTCCGCGGGAGGACCGCATCATTCAGGAAGGGGACATCGTTTCTGTGGACTGCGGCACCGTTTATAAGGGCTTTGTGGCCGATGCAGCCTTTACCGTGGGCGTGGGCAGCATCTCTCCCCTGGCTCGGAAACTCCTTCAGGTTACTGAGGAGGCTTTATACAAAGGTATTCAACAGGCACGGCCGGGACGGTATACCGGGGACATTTCCGCGGCCATCCAGGCCCATGTGGAAAAGCATGGTTTCCATGTAGTGCGAGAGTACACTGGACACGGCATCGGACGATGGATGCATGAGGACCCGGCGGTGCCCAATTTCGGTAAGCCAGGCACTGGGGAACGGTTGCGTCCGGGTATGGTCCTGGCCCTGGAGCCCATGGTGTTGGTGGGGACACCCGAGACCGAGGTCCTGGAAGACGAGTGGACGGTGGTCTCGGCCGATGGCTCACTGACGGCCCATTTCGAGCACACCGTAGCGGTTACGGAGTTTGGGCCGCAAATTCTTACCAAGTTGTAAAAAGGGCCTTGGAATTTGGTCGCTCTCTGCTATAATGACATCTTTGCGGGACATGTGTTCGAGGTAAGGAGGCAACGATGAAGGTGAAGCCTTCGGTCAAGAAGCGGTGTTCGAAATGCAAAATCGTCCGCCGTCGAGGGCGGGTGTACGTCATTTGTAAAGATCCACGGCATAAACAGCGCCAGGGATAACGTGTAAGGGAGGCGAAGCATGGCTCGTATTGCCGGTGTGGATTTACCCCGTAACAAGCGCATTGAAATTGCCCTGACTTACATTTACGGTATTGGTAAAGCCAGGGCGAAGGAGATTCTGGAAGCCACAGGCGTGGATCCCAGCACACGGGTGCACAGCCTGTCCCCGGAGGACATCGCCAAGTTGCGGGAGTACATCAGCAAGAACTACAAGGTGGAAGGTGATCTCCGTCGGGAAGTGAGTATGAACATCAAGCGCCTGATTGACATCGGGTGCTACCGGGGAATACGGCACAAGATGGGCCTGCCGGTGCGCGGTCAGCGGACCCGCACCAATGCCCGAACCCGCAAGGGACCGCGCAAGACGGTGGCCGGACGTGGTCGCCGGCGGGGTGCCAAGAAGAAGTGAACCGCTGACGGCCGTTTGTTGACGGCTATCTGCTATATGCTATCTGCCAGGAGGTATCGGTATGGCTCGTTCGGTACGTGCATCTCGACGCCGTGCGAAGAAGACTAAACGTTTTGTGCCCCGGGGGCGCATTTACATTCACGCCACCTTCAACAACACCATCGTGACCATCACGGATGAGAACGGGAATCCCATTACCTGGGCCAGTGGTGGCACGGTGGGCTTCAAGGGTACCCGGAAGAGCACGCCCTTCGCCGCGCGCTTGGCTCTGGAACAGGCGGTGAAGGCGGCCAAGGACATGGGCCTGAATGAAGCGCATGTGCTGGTCAAGGGCCCCGGCCCCGGTCGGGAGGCGGCGTTGCGGGCTCTGATGAACATGGATATCAAAATCCTGTCCATTTCCGACATCACGCCCATTCCCCACAACGGCTGTCGGCCGCCCAAGAAGCGGCGAGTCTAATCCCAGGGTAGGAGAAGGAGTTCATTATGGGACGGTACATCGGACCTGTATGTCGCCTTTGTCGTCGCGAAGGACGCAAGCTGTTTTTGAAGGGGCAGAAGTGCTTTACGGCTAAGTGCCCCTTCGAGCGACGCCCCTATCCGCCGGGGCAGCACGGCCGTATGGCCCGGCTACGTCGCGGGCGGGAATCGGACTACGCGCGGCAGTTGCGAGCTAAGCAACAGGCCAAACGAATTTACGGTTTGGGCGAGCGACAGTTCCGCAAGTATTTCGACATCGCCCAGCGGGCTCGGGGTCTGACGGGGCAGGTGTTGCTCCAGTTGTTGGAGACCCGCTTGGATAATGTGGTATACCGCCTGGGTTTTGCTCGCAGCCGTCGCGAGGCCCGGCAGCTGGTGACCCACGGCCACTTCACGGTGAACGGGCGCCGGACAGACATCCCTTCGTACCAGGTGCGCCCGGGAGACGTCATCGCTGTGCGCGAGGGTTCCCGCAATCGGGCTTATTTCAAGGAAGTTTTGCCTCAGTGGGCGGCCCAGCAGCAAGTGCCGCCGTGGCTGGAGCGGGATTTGGATAACCTGTCCGGTCGAGTATTGCGACTTCCGGAACGCGGTGAAATCGACACGCAAATTGATGAGCAACTCATCGTGGAGTTCTATTCTCGATAGTGATCTTTTTGCACGGGTTTGGAACCCTTGCTGGTGAGGTGGAGGCGTATGATTCAGAACGTATTGGCCGATATGGTCACCCCGACAATCACCAAAGAGCGGGAAACCGCGCAGTATGCCCGCTTCGTGATTGCCCCCTTGGAGCGGGGTTACGGCATCACCTTGGGCAATGCCCTGCGCCGGGTGTTGTTGTCCTCGCTGCCCGGTACTGCGGTCACGTCCATGCGCATCAACGACATTCCCCACGAATTCACCACTGTTCCGGGGGTGAAGGAAGATGTGCTCCAAATCATGGCTCAGGTGAAGCAGTTGCGGGTGAAGTTGTTGGACGGCGTCGAAAAGGTGCAGCTTTACCTGGAAGTACAGGGCGAGGGCGAAGTCACCGCCGCGGACCTGGTGGCCCCGCCCGAGGCGGAGATTATCAACCCGGAACTCTATCTGTTCACCATTGACGACCCTGACACGCGGGTGGACATGACCCTGACCGTCGAGCGGGGACGGGGCTTCGTGCCCGCGGAAGAGCGGCGCAATAAGATGGGCATCAACGAGCTGGCCGTGGACGCTTTGTTCTCGCCGGTGCGTAAGGTGAATTTCGAAGTGCTTCCGGAACGGGTGGGCCAACGTACAAACTACGACCGGTTGATTTTGGACATCTGGACGGATGGTACATGGGCACCAGAAGAAGCCTTGCAAGCGGCCTGTCAGATTCTCAGCGCCCATTTCCGACGCATCGGCGGTCTGACCGAAGAGGCCCCCATGATGGTGGAACCCGAAGAGGAGGCCGCTTCGAGTGTAGACCAGCGCATTTACGAAACACCTATTGAAGTGTTGGAAC
>WFUL01000209.1 GCA_015484985.1 Anaerolineales bacterium
GGATGAGCACGTCCACAGGTTTCGACAGCCAGGCCAAACCGTCTTCCACCAGGTAGCCGGCCTCCTGCGCTTTCCGCTTGTCAATGGTGCCGTAGATGTCCGTGATAGAGATGAGGAACCGAGGGTCGATACCATCGGGATGGGTAATCGTGCGAGCCGTTCGGTCCTCCCGGTCCCAATAGGCCACACTGACTACTTTGCCGCCCAGAATCTCCGTGAGGGCCAGGGCCACGTGCTGGCCCACGTTCCCAAAGCCTTGAATGGACGCTGTGGCCTGGGTGGGGTCTATGCCCAGACGCTTCATGGCCTCCCGAATCTGGTAGACCACACCAAAGCCCGTGGCTTCGGCCCGGCCCGGGGAACCTCCGCCCCCCACAGGCTTTCCGGTAATGACACCCGGCGTGTACTGGCCGATGAGTTTGGAGTATTCATCCATCATCCAGCCCATCATCTGGGGCGTGGTCCCAACGTCCGGCGCGGGCACGTCAATACGTGGCCCAATGTTGCGCCAGATTTGGTCAATCCAGCCCCGACAAAGGGACTCCAGCTCTCTCCGAGAAAGAGAGGCCGGATCCACGGCCACGCCGCCCTTTCCGCCCCCCAAAGGAAGGTCCACCACGGCCGTCTTCCACGTCATCCACATGGCCAGGGCCCGGATGGTGTCCAGGGTTTCCGCCGCGTGGAAGCGAATACCTCCTTTCGCCGGTCCCCGAGCGTCGTTGTGTTGCACCCGGTACCCGAAGAAGACCCGGATGCGGCCATCATCCATGCGTACGGGTATCTGGAAGCGGAACTCCCGCAAGGGCCAACGCAAAATCTGCCGGGCGTCCTCCGACAAGCCCATCAAATCGGCCACCCGATCGAACTGGGCTTGCGCCATCTTGAAGGGATTGATTTCCTGCACAACACGGGTTCGGGGGCTGGTATGGGCATTCATGACCGTTTTCTCCATGGGTTCTCCACGTCCTTCTTTAGGATGCCACAGGGGTTCAATGACGAATGTCAGTATACCACTGCATGAGATGCAAACCAAAAAACAAGGGTGGGGGGGGAATGGTGTGGGGCGGCGAAGCCGCTTGCCACATTATCTCTTCTAACCTATTGGTCACGAGGAAAGCCCTGATAAACCTGGTATAATGGAAATGATTCTAGAGACTTTGGAAACGATGATGTCGCCCCGATTTTCCTTCCTCTCCCTTCCCCCGGCCTGCTGTCGGGGCGCACGGTAAGTGTGCGCCCCATCCTTGATTTCGCCTTTACAACCCCAGAGACTCCCCGAACGAGATCCCTCTTCCCAGGAGGTAAGGGTATGAAGTTGCAACCAGACGTCCATTTGCGGGTTTATGACTCCATTCTGGACACGATAGGCTGGACGCCTCTGGTACGTTTACACAAGGTTACCCAGGGACTGGCCTGCCCGGTCTATGCCAAGTTGGAATTCTTCAATCCAGGGGGATCGGTAAAAGACCGGATTGGTCTGCGCATCATTGAAGCGGCCGAACGCGCGGGTTTGCTCCGACCGGGTGGCACGATTGTGGAGGCTACATCGGGGAACACGGGTGTGGGGTTGGCGATTGTAGCGGCCATTAAGGGCTATAAGACCATCTTCGTCATGCCCGACAAGATGAGCCAGGAGAAAATCCAACTCCTGCGCGCCTTTGGCGCGCGCGTGGTCATTACCCCTACCGCGGTTCCACCCGAGGACCCCCGCTCGTATTACAACGTGGCCAAACGCATCGTCGAAGAAACCCCTAATGCCATTCTGGCCAACCAATACCACAATCCCGAGAACCCCCAGGCCCACTACCTCACCACCGGACCCGAAATCTGGGAGCAAACCCGAGGTCAGGTCACGGACGTGGTCATCGGTATGGGGACGGGGGGCACCATCACGGGCGTGGCCCGGTACCTCAAAGAACGCAACCCGAACATTCGCATCGTTGGCGTGGACCCTGAAGGCTCCATCCTCAAGGAAGCCTGGGAACACGGCGGCCAGATTCCCCCCGGTGTAGAAGCCCGGCCTTACAAGGTGGAGGGAATTGGCGAAGACTTCATTCCCTCGACCCTGGACCTTTCCCTGGTGGACGAGGTCATTCGGGTGGGCGACCGGGAGTCCTTCCTCATGGCCCGTCGTCTGGTGCGGGAGGAGGGCATCTTCGTGGGCGGCTCCTCGGGCTCGGCCATGGCGGCCGCGTTGAAGTACGCTCAGGACCTGGGCCCGGACCGACTGGTCGTGGTGCTCTTCCCGGATACCGGGGCCCGTTATCTCTCCAAGATTTTCAACGATGCCTGGATGCGGGAACACGGCTTCCTGGAGGCCGACTGGCGGGAGATGACCCTGCGGGAACTCCTCCAGCAAAAGGAAATCCAGGGGCTGATTGCCGCGCGGCCCGAGGAGCCTATTCGGGACGTGGTCGCACGCATGCGGGAATACGACATCTCCCAGATGCCTGTTCTGGGGGAAGGCGACCGCGTCCTGGGCATGGTCTACGAGACGGACCTGCTGCGCTGCCTGGCCGCTCGGGGATGCACCCCTTACCAACCCGTCCGGGAAGCCATGACCGACGCCCCGCCCAGTCTGGCCGCCGAGAGCACGGTGGAAGAGGCCCTGCCCTATTTGCTGCAAGGCCAAGTGCTGCTGGTCACCGATGCCGGTAAACCCGTGGGCCTGCTCACGAAAATCGACGTGCTGGACTTCATCAATCAATTCGCTGGATAAAGATGGATGGGGGCGGCGGCCTCGCTGCCCCCACCCGTCTTTATCATCCATTGCCATGCAGGGCAAAAATGGCCTTCCACACCCCCTGAGAAAGCCACAGGAAACCCCAGACGCTCAAGCCAATGGCGGAGAAAATCATGAGCATGACCATGATTTGGTACCGCACGGCAATGAGGGGCGAGACCCCGGCCAGAATCTGCCCCGTCATCATGCCGGGGAGGGAAACCAAACCCACGGACAACAGCGCGTTGGTGATGGGGATGAGCGCGGTGTTCAGGGCCACCCCTCGAGCCGGCAGCCAGGGAGTCCCCCGCTCCAGCTCCACTTGCAGCCGGTCCGCGGCCAGACTGATGCCGTTCATGACGTTGGCGAAAATCATGCCGCCCAGGGGAATGACCGTTTGAGGATGATACCAGGGCCGCGCGCCCAAGACGCCCTGGGTGACCAGGAGAAGAATGCTCCCACCCCCTAACACCAAAGCCAGCAAGGCATGGCCATACATGCGCCGTCGGTACGCGGGCACGGTGCGCAGGGAAATCCACGCCGCGACCGTCGTCATGACCACCATGACCCCCAGGATGGGCCACGCGGATTCCGCGAGGAACAAGTACACCAAAACGTAGCCCACCAGGAGCAACTGCACCACCATGCGACCCAGGGCCCACAGATAGCCCTTGGTGGGAACGTGGTGGTACAGCATCAAGCCAATGACCATGGCGGTAGGCACCAACATCAAGGCCAAACGCGGCAGGGGGATGAGCACAGCCATGGACGCCTCCATGAAAAAGAAAATCGGTGCGGTGTCTGGGCCGCACCGATTTTACCGAAACCACGCCCAATACCTCTGGGCAACGTTTTGCAGGAGCCTTTGCAAGTCCTTTTCCCTTTCCTTCTCTAAGGTCCGGCGGACCTCCCAAAGCGCGTCCTGGAGGGCGTCCAGGGCCTCCAGAACGGCATCCAGGTTGGTCATCAGGATGTCCAGCATCATACGAGGGGAAGAACCGGCCAAACGCACGGTGGAGGCGAAGCCCGGTCCCATCACGTCCCGGGTTTCGGGCGGTACGGCTAAGGCCAGAGCCGCGCTCAGGAGGTACGGCATGTGGCTGGTATAGGCTACCAGACGGTCATGGGCCTCAGGCCCCATCCATAGGGGGAAGGCACCCACCACGTGGGCCAGGGCCTGCGCGAACGCGCGCGCCCGGGGCGAGGTACGAGGTAACGGAGTGAAGATGAACGGCCGTTCCCGGAACAGATGCGGGTCGGCGTGGGCCAGACCGGCTTCCGTTTTACCCGCCAGGGGATGTCCCCCAATGGGGTCGAAGCGGGGCGGCAGGGCGGCCATGGCCTGGCAAATGGCGGTTTTCGTGGAACCCACATCCACCACGATGGCGGGATGGGCAATCCACCGAGGAAGGCGTTGCAAAAGGTCCAGGATAGCCCGCACCGGCGCGGCCAGCAGAATCACCTGGGCATGGCGCACCGCGTCCTCTGGGTGTGGGGTGACCAGGTCGCCCAGGTTCCAGGTATGGGCCAGGGCGCGAGCTTCCGGGTCGGGGTCTGCGAGATAAAGGGCTCGGACGTGTTCCCGCAAGGCCAGAGCCAGCGAGCCCCCGATGAGGCCGGTGCCCAGGATGGCGATTCGGGTTTCCCGCAGGGGAAAATCACCGAAATCACCTTCCATTGGGACCACCTCCCGCGGGTACCAAAGCCGCCTGCACTTCCCGCACAATCTGGGCGATGGCCCGCACTTCCCGAACCATTTGCGCGAAACGTTCCGGTTTGAGGGACTGCCCGCCGTCGGACAGGGCTTCCTCGGGGCGAGGATGGACCTCCACGATGAGGCCATCGGCTCCGGCGGCAATGGCCGCGCGCGCGATGGGCGTGACGTACTCCCAATGCCCGGTGCTGTGGCTGGGGTCCAGAATGACCGGGAGATGGGTGGCCCGCTTGAGCACAGGGATGGCGTTGATGTCCGTGGTGTTTCGGGTGCTGGTCTCGAAGGTGCGGATGCCCCGTTCGCACATCACCACCTGCCAGTTGCCTTCGCTCAAGATATATTCGGCAGCCAGCAACCACTCGGTGACCGTGGCACCCATCCCACGTTTGAGAAGAATGGGTTTACCCATGCGGCCCACGGCCTTAAGTAGAGGGTAGTTTTGCATATTGCGAGCACCGATTTGAAGCATATCCGCATACCGGGCCACCAGAGGGACCTGTTCCGGCGCCATCACCTCGGTCACTACGGGCAGACCCGTGACCTCTCGGGCTTCGGCCAGGTATTCCAGGCCCTTCTCACCCAACCCCTGGAAGGAATAAGGCGAGGTGCGAGGCTTGAAGGCACCGCCCCGCAGCATTTGGGCGCCCGCTTCCTTCACCGCGTGGGCCGTCTCCAGGAGTTGCGAGCGGCTCTCCACCGAACAGGGACCGGCGATGATGACGATGTCCGTACCACCAAAGGTGACCGGACCCACCCGCACCAACGTGTTCTCAGGATGGAACTCCCGTGAAGTGAGTTTGTAAGGCCGTGAAATCGGCACCACGTCATCCACTCCCGGAAGATGACGGAACACACCCGGCTCCACGCGTCGCGCCTCCCCAACCACGCCAATGACGATGCGTTCCTTGCCCCGGGATACGTGGGGGGTCAACCCCAACTCCCTCACCCGGGCGACGACGAGCTGCACCTGGTCTTCGGTGGTGTCGGGCTTCAGGATAATCATCATACCGCACCTCCTACAGAGGAGTATAGGGTTTGGATGGGACCGGCACCGTTCAAATCCGGACGTAATCGGGCGGCTTCGCCCAGATACACGTGACGTATGGCCTCTTGCGGAAGGTCTGTGTTCCAGAGGATGAGCACCCGCACCACCCGGGGCATCCCATGGGGTACCGGGACCTCCTGAGCCGAAAGCAAGGGCACCTGGGTCCAGCCCATCTGGCGGGCCGCGTAGGCCGGGTACGCGGCGTTGAGGTCCGGGGTCAGGGTGAAGAAGACCGCGGCAATGTCTGGGGGTTCCAGGGTGGGATTGGCCTGGCAAATGGCCTCCAAAAGTTGCCGGGTAGCGCCCAGAATGGCTTCTTCGGTATTTTCGGGTACGGTATTGGCGCCGCGGATGCCCCGCATGGCCATGGTTCACCTCCTGCGCCTAAACAACCTCGACAGGTTCCGAAAAAAGAGAACGTGCGAGGCCCGTCGGACCTCGCACGTTCGGCTTCCCCGGAGGGAGGTGCGCGAAAAGGCCGCGGGCCTATGGGTGCCCCCGGCGGAAATAAAAGTAAAAGCCAAACCACGAGAACGAAACCATCACGCACACTCCCCATCACGGGTGACACTCATTATACTGAGGGGCAGGAAGCCATGTCAAGGTTTTCGTCCCAGCCGGGGACGAAACCGGTGAGGAGGGGCGCATGCACGCCATCAATCTCGCCCTGGCCCGGCGCTTCGAACGTCTGGCCGACCTGTTGGAAATCCGCGGGGACGAGGCCTACAAGATTCGCGCCTACCGCCGCGCGGCCGAAACCCTCTACCAGTTGCACGAACCCGTCACCCGTTACGCCGAAGAAGGCCGCTTGCGCGAGCTGCCCGGCATCGGCCCGGCCCTGGCCCGGAAAATTCAGGAGTTCCTGGAGACGGGGGAGATTTCCGCCCTCACCCGCCTGCAGCGGGAGGTGCCGCCCACCTTGCTGGACTTGCTCCACCTCCCGGGATTGGGCCCGGCTAAGGTGCGCGCCCTTTGGAAGACCCTGGGGATTACGGACCTGCCCTCCCTGGAAGCCGCGCTGCGCGCGGGAAAAGTGCATCAGGTACCCGGGTTCGGAGCCAGGACTGTGGACCGCCTGTTGAAGGCCCTGGCGGAATTTCAGGCCCGACCTCCGGAGCACCTTCTGGCCCACGCGCGGGATATGGGCTCCTTCCTCGTTCAGTGGCTTCGTGATGTCCCCGGCGTCCATCGCGCGGAAATCACCGGTCCGGTGCGGCGCTGGGTGCCCTTCGTGCCCCATCTGGACCTGCTGGTGGCCGCCTCGGTTCCTCCCGGGGAATTGCTCTCCATTCTCCTCGGTCACCCCTTGGTGGAAACGGGTCGGGTGCAGGACGACGGACGCCTGGAACTGCGCGACCTGGAAGGCCTGCCCATCATGGTGCACCTCGCGGGAGAGGCGAGTTTCGGGACGGCCTGGGCAGTCACCACCGGCAGTGTGGCCCACTGGCAGGGCCTGCAACGGCTGGCCGAGGCCAAGGGCTGGCACTTGAGCCCCCAAGGCCTGGGACCGGTAGGGGAGGAAACCCCGATACCCGATGAGGAAACGCTGTACACGGCCCTGGACCTGCCCTGGATTCCACCAGAATTACGGGAGGGTCGGGGCGAAATCGAAGCCGCGCGCCAGGGCGCCCTCCCCTCGCTTCTCCCTTGGGACGCGTGGAAAGCCGATTTGCACACCCATACCCGCTGGAGCGATGGTGCGCTGGACCTTCGCGACCTGGTGACCGCCGCCTGGAAACGAGGCCTTCGGGTCATCGCCATCACCGACCATTCCCCGGCCCAGCATGTGGCCAATGGCCTGAGTGTGGAACGATTGCGGAAACAACGGGAAGAAGTGGAAAAGGTGCGTGCTGAGTGGGGAGACCGCATCCTCATCCTGCACGGTGCGGAAGTGGACATTCTCCCCGATGGCTCCCTGGATTATCCCGACGAGGTCCTGGCGGAACTGGACATCGTCATCGCCTCTCCCCACATGGCCTTGCGCCAGGACGCCCAAGAGGCCACACAACGGCTGGTCCGGGCCGCATCCCACCCCTGGGTGGACATCATTGGACACCCGCGGGGGCGCATGTGGCCCCGACGGCCGGGTCTGCCCTTGGATATGGACGCCCTCCTTCGTGCCGCGCTGGAGCATCAGGTGGCCCTGGAGGTCAACAGCAACCCCCATCGCCTGGACCTGGGCGAAGAAGACCTGCGCCGCGCGGCCCAGGCCGGTGTGCTCATTGCCATCAACACCGACGCCCATCACCCCCACGATTTCGCCTATCACCTTTTCGGAGTCGCCCTGGCACGACGCACCTGGGTGGACCCGACCCTGGTCCTCAACGCCTGGGAGCCCGAACGGCTGATGGCCTGGCTCCGGGAGCGGAAATCCAGGGCGTGAATCCCACAACCTCTGCAGGGCCTTTATGCAGCACGGGGGAGCGACGGAGCCTCAAGGCTGTTCGCGGTTTACCACCGCGGCTTCCCGATGAGCTCCCACGGCTTCCAGGATTTCGGCCGCCAGCCAGTATTTGCGGAAAGGCGGCATGAGGTAAACCCCCTGGGCCCACTCCTTCAACTGGTGGATGAGCTCCACGGCCAGGCGCAGGCCCTCCTTCCACCCCCGGTCGCCAGCCCGCTCCATGAGGCCCATGACCTTGTCCGGAATGTAAATCCCCGGCACCTCGTTGTGCAGGAAGCGGGCATGTCGGGCGCTATAGAGGGGAAGCACGCCGACCAGCACCGGGATGGGGAGGGGGCCATAGCGTTCTTCGTACATCTGCAGGAAGCGCAGGGCCTTTTCCGGTTCGTATACCGGTTGCGTGAGGGCAAAATCCGCGCCCGCGCGTATCTTACGGCGCAGCACTTTCATCTCGCGTTCAGGGTCGGCGGCCATGAGGTTCAGCGCACACCCGATGAAAAAGCGCGTGGGCTCATCCAAGACATTACCGGCGTAGTCCTTTCCCTGGTTGAAACTCTGCTTGATGAGTTTGATCAACCCGGAAGGCACCACGTCGTAGGCATCCATGGCTTCGGGATAATCACCGATGGAGGTGGGATCGCCCATGACGACGAAGATGTTCCGAATGCCCAGCGCGTGCGCAGCCAGTAAGTCCCCCTGAACCCGCAGGAGATTTCGCCCTCGGGTGGGGAAGTGGAGGGTAGTCTCAATACCCACATCTTCCTGAATCCGATGGCATACGGCCCAGGGGCTCATGCGCATCCGGGCCATGGGGCTGTCGGCCACGTTGACCACGTCGGCCCCGGATTCCTTGAGCAGCGCCGCGTGGGCCAGGGTCTTGTGCACGGAAACCCCACGCGGAGGGGACATCTCCACTGCGAACACGAACTTTCCTCGTGCCAGCTTGCGGGCCAGCTCACTGGGCCAGGGCTCCTCTTCTTCCTCCTCCTGGCCTGCTTCCTGGAGATGGTCCCGGGGGCCTTCCACAACTTCAACATCAGGACCCATCTCAGACAAGGGAATGGTTTGCAAAGTCTTGGCGATGGCCCGGATGTGTTCCGGCGTCGTACCGCAGCATCCGCCGATAAAGCGCGCCCCCCATTGGGTAAACTGACGGGCATAATCACCGAAGTAATCGGGGGTGGCGGGATAGAGAATGCGCCCACCGGGGAGGCGTTCCGGCCAGCCCGCGTTGGGCTTAATCCAGTACAGGGCCTCGGGCACGGCCTTGCGCATGGCCTTGAGCACCCGCAGGAGCTGGGCAGGGCCACCGGAACAGTTCGCTCCCAGGATATCCACACCCCAATCCCGCAGCTGTCGGGCCACCTGAGCCGGGGTCTCGCCCAAGAGCGTACGGTCGTCGCGTGTGTAGGTCATGGAGACCACCACGGGGAGATGCGGAGCGACCTCTCGCGCGGCCAGAAAGGCCTGATGGGCCTCATCCAGGCTCACCATGGTCTCGATGACCAGCAAATCCACCCCTGCTTCCACCAGGGCCTGGATTTGTTCCCGAAAAGCCGCGCGCGCTTCCTCCTGAGAAACTCGGCCAAAGGGCGCGATACGCACCCCCAAAGGGCCGATGTCCCCCGCGACCAGGACCTCGTTCTCTTTGAAAGCCGCCAGCACCGCGCGCCGGGCCAATTCCACGCCTGCTTTGTTGATGTTCGCAACCTGCTCCTCCAGCCCATGCTCCGCCAGACGGAAACGATTGGCACCGAACGTGTTGGTCAGCAGGATTTGAGCGCCGGCTTCCAGGTATTGGCGGTGCACGTCGGCCACCAGGGCCGGTTGGCGAATGTTCAAGGCATCAAAACATTCGTCAAAGGGAATGCCCTTGGCATGGAGCATGGTGCCCATGGCACCGTCCAGCGTCACGGGATGGGTTTGGCGGCGTAGCCACCGGAAGAAGGCCTCACGATTGGGTGTCATAAAAACCTCCTTCCAAAAGGTCATGGCCCAACGTAGCCTTCCGGCTACGGTCGGGCCATGAGATTGGTTTGACTATTGTACCCCTTTTTTCCACCCTTATGAAATCCTTTTGGGACTGAGATCGAAGCAAGTATTTGTGTGGGACGACTTCGCCACCCCACACAAATTTATCCTTCTCCGCCTCAGCCCATGACCGGGTCCCAGGCCTCCACGAAGGCCTGAACGGTGGGCGCGTCGTAGACCACCATGCGGATGAGGCGCAAGGGGGTATCGGAATGCTCTTCCAGGTAGGTCTTCAAGGTCTGGTAAATAACCCGGGCCGCGCGGTCCTTCGGAAAGCCGAAAATCCCGGTGGAAATCGCGGGTAGGGCGATGGACGTGCACCCCAACTCCTCTGAGCGGCGCAGGGAACCTCGAATCGCGGCGGCCAGTTTGGCGTCCTCATCCCCTTCTCCCCATACCGGCCCCACCGCGTGAATGACGTACTTCGCGGGAAGCTGTCCCGCGGTGGTGTATGCGGGCTCCTCGTGGGTCACAGGGCCGTGCCGGGCCACCCATTGACGGCTTTCTTCCTGGATGACCTGACCGCCCTTCTTCACGATGACCCGGGCCAGGCCTCCGCCGTGCTCCAGGTACTTGTTGGCCGCGTTCACCACCGCATCCACCCGTTCTTGGGTGATGTCACCCTGGACCAACTGCACCAGGGTCTCTCCAAACCGGCGCTCCCGTAACACCTGCTGGGTCATGGGCCTCCCTCCTTCACCTTTGGATTTCCTGGCGGCACCATCGTGACATCCGCGGGGATACAGCCGCCCTCACGCCAATTTTCGCTGGGATTCCAGAACCGACACCAACTGTCCAGCGGCTTCCAGGTAACGACGGAGATATTTGCCGGTGTAGGACGTGGGATGGGCCATCACTTCTTCCGGCGTACCTTCGACCACCACCTGGCCACCCGCATCGCCTCCCTCCGGCCCCAAGTCGATAATCCAGTCCGCCACCTTGACCACATCCAGGTTGTGCTCAATCACGATGACGGTGTTGCCCATGTCCACCAAACGGTTCAAGACCTGGATGAGCTTGTGCACATCTGCGGCGTGCAAGCCCACCGTGGGCTCGTCCAGGATGTAGACCGTGTGGCCGGTGGGCTTCTTGGAAAGTTCCCGGGCCAGCTTGATGCGCTGGGCCTCGCCGCCGGAAAGGGTAGGCGCGGGCTGCCCCAGGCGAATGTAGCCCAGGCCCACGTCTTGCAGAATTTGCAACTTGCGTCGAAGGGCAGGGATGGCTTCGAACAGTTCCAGCGCCTCGTCCACCGTGAGGTTGAGGACCTCCGCGATGTTCATTCCTTTGTAGCGGATTTGCAGGGTTTCTCGGTTGTACCGGGCGCCCTTGCACACCTCACAAGGCACGTACACATCGGGGAGGAATTGCATCTCGATGCGCAACTGCCCCTGTCCCTGACAGGCCTCACATCGCCCTCCCTTCACGTTGAAGGAGAACCGGCCCGGCTTATAACCGCGGATTTTGCTCTCGGGAAGCTGGGCAAAGATGTCCCGGATATGGGTGAACACCCCGGTATAGGTGGCGGGGTTGGAACGCGGGGTGCGACCGATGGGCGATTGGTCGATGTTGATGACCTTGTCCACATGCTCCAGGCCCTCAATACGCTCATGGGCACCGGGATGTATCCGGGCCTTATGGAGATAACGGGCCAGGGCTTTGTAGAGCACTTCGACCACCAGGGTGGACTTCCCGGAACCCGATACCCCGGTCACCACGATGAGTTTGCCCAAAGGGAAGCGCACGGTGATGTTCTTCAGGTTGTGTTCCCGGGCACCCACCACGGTGAGGTAGGCGCCGTTTCCCCGGCGTCGGCGTTGCGGAATGGGCACCTGTTTGCGTCCCGTGAGATACGCGGCGGTGATAGAGGTCGGGTGCTGGAGCAGACCCTCCAGAGGCCCGGAATAGACCACCCGGCCGCCATGTTCCCCGGCACCGGGGCCCAAATCCACCACCCAATCTGCCGCCCGGATGGTATCCGGGTCGTGTTCCACCACCAGGACGGTGTTCCCCAGGTCCCGTAACCCTTTGAGGGTCTGAAGCAACCGGTCCGTGTCCCGCGGATGCAGGCCGATGGAGGGTTCGTCCAAAACGTACAGCACGCCGGTCAGGCCCGAGCCCACCTGGGTGGCCAGACGGATGCGCTGGGCCTCGCCACCGGAAAGGGTGTTGGCCGTGCGGTCCAGGGTCAGGTAATCCAGGCCCACGTCCACCATGAAGCGCAAGCGGGTTTCCAGCTCCCGCAAAATCCGTCGGGCGATGAGACGCTGTTGGGGCGTGAGGGATTGGCCCTTGGAGGTCCGCGGACCCCCGTCCACCTTCCCCCGGTCCTGTTCCCCTTCCCCGGTCCCTCCGTTGGACAGGGAACGCACCCATTCCAAGACCTGCTTCACCGTCCAGGAGGCCACCTGGGCGATGTTGACCCCGGCCACCGTGACGGCCAGGGCCTCAGGACGCAGGCGGGCGCCTTTGCAAGCGGGACAGGGCCGTTGAATCATGAGGGATGCCAGGCGTTCCCGCACATTGTCCGATTCCGTCTCTTGATACCGCCGCATGAGGTGGGGGATGACCCCCTCGAAGGTACCGGTACCGTAAAGGAGGGCCCGCAGCGCGGCATGGGGCAATTCCCGCACCGGTGTGTGCAAATCGATGCCCAGGACCCGGGCCACGCGGCGCAGGCGCCACCATTGCATCCCGCCCGGCGCCCACTCCCAGTAGGCGATGGCCCCTTCGGCCAGGGACCGGTCCGGGTCCGGGATGAGGAGTTGGGGGTCGATTTCCATGTGGAAGCCCAGGCCCTCACACGAGGGACAGGCGCCATAGGGCGTGTTGAAGGAAAACAGTCGGGGTTCCATTTCGGGGAAGGAGATGTTGTGGTCGGGGCAGGTGAGGTACTCGGAAAAGAACAGGTCCTGAGGTTCGCCTTCCTCTCCGGGTCGCGGGAGACGGTGCACGATGAGGAAACCCTGGCCCAGTTTGAGGGCCGTCTCCACGGAATCGGTCAGCCGGGTGATGAATTCGTCCCGCTCTTGCGGGTCTTCGTCGTGCCGCAGAACCAGACGGTCCACCACCGCCTCAATGTGATGGATTTTGTACCGGTCCAGTTCAGGGATGGGCTCCTCGTCCAGGTCATACAGTTCCCCGTCAATGCGCACACGAGCGAAGCCTTGGCGTTGCAAGTCTTCCAGGGTCTTCCGGTAAACACCTTTCCGGCCCCGCACGACGGGAGCCAGCAGATAGAAACGGGTCCCTGCAGGCAAATTCAACAGCGCGTCTACGATTTCCTGGGCGGACTGCTTTACCAACGGACGTCCACACTCGGGACAATGTGGCTGCCCCACGCGAGCGAAGAGCAAGCGCAGGTAATCGTAGATTTCCGTGACCGTGCCCACGGTGGAGCGGGGGTTGTGACTGACGCCCCGTTGGTCGATGGCCACCGCAGGGGAAAGGCCCTCGATGGTGTCCACATCGGGCTTCTGCATCAAGCCCAGGAACTGACGGGCATAGGCCGAGAGGGATTCCACGTACCGACGCTGGCCCTCGGCGTAAATGGTATCGAAGGCCAGGGAGGACTTGCCCGACCCGGAGAGCCCGGTGATGACCACCAGGGCCTCTTTGGGCATTTCCACGGTGATGTTCTTGAGATTGTGGACGCGCGCCCCGATGACGCGCAACACTTTTTCGGCCATGGCTGTGCGTTCGCCTTCCATACCCAATGCCGTCTTGTGGGGTCCGTCCCTTTACTTTAGCACAAGCCCGGCGGGTTGTACGTCCTTTCTCCCGTCTCGAAGGCCTTGGAGTAAGGAAGCCCAGCGGGTCCAGAAGGGAGGAAGGAGGTCAACGGCGGCGGAACAGCGCTCGTTGGATTTCCCGTTCGGCTTCCTTGCGCGCGATTTCCGCGCGCTTGTCGTACTTCTTCTTCCCCCGCGCCAGGGCGATTTCCACTTTGGCCAGGCCGTTCTTGATGTACATGCGGAGGGGGATGATGGTCATGCCCTTCTCCCGCACCCGGTTCCACAGGCGCAGGATTTCCTTTTTGTGCAAGAGGAGTTTGCGCTTACGCCGGGGGTCGTGGTTGTAATGGCTGCCATGGCGATAAGGCGCGATGTACGCATCCACCAACCAGGCCTCCAGATTGTCGTCAATCAGCACAAAGGCCTCATTGAGGCTCACCTGACCGGCACGCACGGACTTGATTTCCGTCCCCTTGAGCACAATGCCCGCTTCCAGCGTTTCCTCGATGTGATAATCCCGCTTGGCTTTACGGTTGGTAGCCACCGTACGCTCGCTCATGCCCCGTTCCCTCCCCGTCTGTCACCTCGTCGGGTCCATCGGTGCCACGGCCAGGCCGCGACGTAGCCTATCACCATCATACCCAAGCCGATGAGCATGCCCGTATACTGCCAGGGACCGAAATAGGCCTCGTACGGATTGGGATGGGACCCCAGGCCCAAGATGTCCGCCAACGCCGCGATGACCACCAGGATGTATCCAGTCACCGCGATGCGCATCCCCAAATCCGCCCGGACCGGAAGCTCGCCGTTGGTCTCCCACGCGGCCAGCAAACGCAAATAGAGGCCGAAGGCCATGAAGCCCAACCCCACCAGGAAGGTGAGCAACTGCAAGAACCCCACCGTCGTCGGCGCCAAACTCAACGCGAACCATTCGGGCTTGGCACCCAACAAGGCCAGCAAGAACCCAAAGGCCAGGAGAAACAGCCCGACTTGCCGACGAACCTGTTGACGTGTGACCTCCTGAGGCATGGGGTGACCTCAAGTTAGAAGTTGGAAAAACCCTTCGGCACACCCATCATCGTATGGGGATGGGGGCAGCCGCGAACCCTTGGAAACTCGCTTCTCGGCGCCTACAGAAAGGAAATGCGGGCACTCCGAGTGAGGGGGGCACCCGGAGCACCCGCACTTCCCATTATACGCAAAATGGGCAAAATGGGAAGGGAAATCCGCCCCAACTACAGCAATGAAGCCAAAATCTCGGCGATTTCCTCGGGGTGGCGCGCCACCCGTACATCCGCGGCCTCCAGAGCCCGGATTTTCTCCTCCGCGGTCCCTTCACCACCTTCCACAATGGCACCCGCGTGCCCCATGCGCTTGCCGGGAGGCGCGGTACGACCCGCGATGTAGGCCACCACGGGCTTGCTCATGTGCCGGGCGATGTACTCCGCGGCCTTTTGCTCCTCCGTGCCGCCAATCTCCCCGATGAGCACCACCGCCTGGGTGTCCGGGTCTTCCTCGAACATCTGGAGCACCTCAATGAAACCCAGGCCGTGGACCGGGTCCCCGCCGATACCCACCGTGGTGCTCACGCCGATGCCCCGTTGCTGCATGGCATACATGACCTCATAAGTCAGGGTGCCGGACCGGGAAACCACACCCACCGGTCCCGGAATCGCGATGTTCCCGGGGATAATGCCCGCCTTGGTCTGACCGGGGACCAGCACACCCGGACAGTTGGGGCCCACCAACTTCACCCCTTTCTCGTCCAAATACGTGACCACCTTCATCATGTCCTGGATGGGAATGCCCTCTGTGATGGCAATGATGAGCCGGATACCGGCATCCGCGGCTTCCAGCATGGCATCGGCCGCGAAACGGGCCGGCACGAAAATCACGCTCACTTCCGCGCCTGTGGCCCGGACCGCGTCCTGAACCGTATCGAACACAGGAATGCGGTCCATGACCCACATGCCGCCCTTGCCGGGAGTGACGCCCGCCACCACCTGGGCGCCATACGCCACCATGCGTTCGGCATGGAACCGACCTTCCCGACCCGTAATGCCCTGCACCAAAATCCGGGTGTTCTTGTTCATGAGAATCGCCATGGTTCGCCTCCTGTTCTCCAACGGCTCTCATCGGGCTTACTGGCCGTAAGCCAGCCGGACCGCCTTTTGCGCGGCTTCCGTGAGGGTGGTTGCGGTCTCCATGGCGGCCTCCTGCAACAGGGCCCGGCCTTCTTCGGCGTTGGTTCCCACCAGACGAACCACCATGGGGATGTCCGGTTTGACCTCCTCCATGGCTGCCAGAATGCCCCGGGCCACCTCATCGCAGCGGGTGATGCCGCCGAAGATATTGATGAGCACCACCTTGACCTTGGGGTCCGCCAGAATCAAGCGCATAGCGCGGGCCACCTTCTCCGCGTTGGCCCCACCCCCGATGTCCAGGAAGTTCGCGGGCTCACCGCCGAAGAGTTTGATGATGTCCATCGTGGCCATGGCCAGACCCGCGCCGTTCACCATGCACCCAATGGTGCCGTCCAGTTTGATGTAGGAAAGACCATACCGACGGGCTTCCACTTCCGTGGGGTCCTCGGCATCCAGGTCCCGGAATTTCTCCAGTTCGGGATGCCGGTACAGGGCGTTGTCGTCCACCACGAGTTTGGCGTCCAGGGCCAGCAGGTTCCCCTGCCGGGTGATGACCAGAGGGTTGATTTCCACCAGCGTGGCATCGTATTTCTGATAGACCTGGGATAGAGCGCGAGCAAAGGCGATGAAGGACGACCAGAACTCCCGGGGCAGCTCGATACCCAGCGCCAGGTCTCGAATTTGATAGGCCTGCAATCCCAGCAGGGGATGGATATGGGCCCGCACAATTTTTTCGGGACTCCGTCGGGCCACCTCTTCGATGTCCACACCTCCCTCCGAAGAAGCCATCACCACAGGCCGTTTGGCCGCCCGGTCGTTGGTGATGCCCAGGTAAATCTCCTGGGCGATGTCCGCCGCTTCTTCCACCAACACTTTGCGTACCGGAAGGCCCTTGATGGTCATGCTCAAAATGCGCTCCGCCACTTCCCGGGCTTCCTCAGGGGTACGGGCCAGTTTGATTCCACCGGCCTTCCCCCGGCCGCCCACGAGCACCTGGGCTTTGATGGCCACCGGCCCTCCCAGCTCCTGGGCAATGCGCGCGGCTTCCTCTGGCGTTTCGGCCACCCATCCCTTGGGAATCGGGATACCGTGGTCGGCGAAAATCTGCTTGGTCTGATACTCGTGCA
>WFUL01000210.1 GCA_015484985.1 Anaerolineales bacterium
CGTGTACATTGAAGTCCTGGACACAGGGGCCGTCTACCACACCTATACCCCCGAAGGCATTCCCACCTGCACCAAGGTGCGCACCCAACTCCAGGGGCATGAGCGGGCGACCCTGGCCTTTCGGACGCCCGTAGACCTGACGGACAGGCGCATCCGCCTCACCCTCAAAGCCTGCACCCAACCCCATTTCCAGGGTGCTTGCGTTTCGTACGCTGTTGTGTGGACCATCGAACCTCCACCGCGGATTCCCCTACCCTTCCCCCGACCATAAGGGACAATCGGGTGCATGCAGATGTTGCCGAAATCAGCTGGTCCTTTATGGACCGAAAGTTTGGACCACCTCTGCAAGCGGGCCTTTTCCTTTTGGAACGCACAGGTCTGTCCGGGTCCGGGACCCCGGATGAAGAGAGATAATGCAGCAAGCGGCTTCGCCGCTTGCTGCATTATCTCTTCTTTGCTCCTGCGGTCCAGGGCCTGGACAGACCTGTGCGAAACGTTGGGTGCCTTTCCAAAGCGGCACCATCTTTTCTCCCACTTCGGCAACTTTTGAGTGCACCCGGACAATCCGGCTCTTGGGTTATGCGGCCTGATATAAGTAGGAGTTACGCAGTTAAACCCATATATGCCGACAGGCCGCGCTTAAGACCCCTGTATATGGGGAATTATCTGATGCCATAACCGTGAAGTGCGTAACTCCTAATAAGAAAGAAGACCGGGGCGATTTGCATCGCCCCGGTCCGTTATGGTTTCAGGAAGGCGGAGGTGGCCTCTGTTTCTACGGCAGGGTGCCGACCACGTCAAAGGTGTTGAGCACTGCCTGCAACAGGGTCGTGACGTCCTCATTAGGGGTCACGTGCACGATAACCGTCATCAAGAAGTCGGGCAGGTCACTCCCGGTCTTTGGACGCACCGCGAGGACCAGGGCCTCGATGTTGCGATTGGGGCCGCATCGGCTCCAGAAATCGGCCTTACCCCGATAGTACCCGTCGTCGTAATTCTGACGGCCGTCATATTTACACAGGTCCTTGTAGAGATTGTTCTTGAAGAAGTCCAGCATCTGCACATGGCCAACGTACTTGGCGAAGTCCTCCGAGGCCGTCACCCAAATCCCCGGCCCCTGGAAGCTGTCAAAGGCCTGCAGGTCCGGAGCAATCATCAGACTGGCCGCGGTCCCTTCCTGTAGCGTCCAGGGAGAGCCGTCAACGTCCGTCCAAGACGAAGGAGCCGCCACCGCGATGGCCTGATACTGGTCCGTCCAGATGGTGAAGTCGCCTTGGGTCTGGCCACCCTGCTGACCGCCGCCCGCGGTGGAGTCCCCCAACGTACCCGTGACCTTGAGAGGTTCACCATTGATGGTGCCCACCAGGATTTCACCCGTCGCCAGCCGCAGGACCTCGATCTTCATGGGCGACGTCAGGGAGCGGCTGGCCAGGATTTCGCAGTATTCCTTCATCGTCCCGCGCGTCGAGAGGACCAGATTCTCAATGGTCATGATGATGTCGCCCGGCTGGAGGCCCACCTTATCCGCGGGGGAACCCGACTCCACCGAAGCCACCCAGATGCCACTGAAACTGCCGTCCTCGCTGCGTACCGCGGTGCCGTCAATACCCAACCACAGGTAGGGGTCGCCCTTGCGCATCCGTTCCACAGCAGGACGAGCCAGTTCCGCGGGAATGGCGTAGTTGGTGTCCTTTACGTCTTCGCCCGCGTAGTTGACACCCACGACCTGCCCTTGCGGCGTAATCAAAGGTCCACCGGAGTTGCCGCCACGAATGCGGGCGTCGTGGAGGTAGGTGTATTCCAGATAGGCCCAATTGGTTTCACCAACATCCCGGGTGCGTGAGATGATGCCCTTAGTAAGGGTGTATTGATAATCGTCAGCAATCCCGGGGAATCCGGCGGCATACACCTCCATGCCCTCGGTGACCTGACCGGTATACCATTCCAGATAAACCGGGAAGGGGCCACCCTCAATTTGGACCACAGCCAGATCCAGGCACTCCGATGCGGCGATGACACGGACGGGAAATTCCTTCTTGATGTCGCCTGCGATGTAGGCCTTGAGGGTAGCCGCGCCCGTTACCACGTGATTGTTGGTGACTGCGATACCCGAGGGGTCAATGATGAACCCGCTTCCTACCCATTCAATGTTGCGGACCGTCTCACCACCCGTCTCCAACAGCGTCTTCGTGCCCGTGGCGATGAATTTGACCACCGCGTTTTCCGCTTCCTGGAAGGAACGGGCGGGGCGGCTTCCCGCGAGGGGTTGGGCAGCGGGAGGCTGGGACGTATTGGGCTGTTGCTGGACTTGGGGCTGGGCCACAGTGGGTTGGGCTTGTTGTGCGCCCGTAGACGCCCCCTCACCGGAGGATTGGCCACCAAGTCCGCCCAGGCAGGCCATAGAAGTGAAAAGGAGAAAAGCCAAGAACAAGAAAAGCGGTCGTCGCGGCAGCATAAGAACACCTCCTGAAGATGTAATGTAGGTACACTCACTATACCCGCCAACGTCAGGAAATCGTCAGAAAAACGTCGGCACCCTTTTCTCCAACCTGCCACCTCACCAGCAGCACTTGGTGCCAGGCTGGTATAAAAGTCCTCCTCCCGACGCCCTGGGGTGATGGACCGTTTATGAATCCTTCCTCGCTTCCAACCCCCTTAGGGAGTACCGCTCAAAGTGAGGCTCTGAATCAGAAGGTCCAACAAATCCAGACGCGGGGTAAAGGCCGTAGGAGGCTGTTGAGACAGCGCCTGAGCGGCTTTTTGGTTGTAAGCCTCAATACCTGCCATATCCGTGATGTCTTGTGGGAGGGGTTGAAGGGCTTGGGCATTGGTGTTCTGCGCGGGGTCCATCGTCGAAGGCAGAATGGCGGCAACCACCGGAAAAACGGCATATACGGCATACTGACCGTTGCTGGTCGTCCCACGAAAAACATAGACCAGGCTTTCATTGTTGGCCATCACCAGGGATTGCCCCTGAATCTCCAGGGTTCGCGTTCCTTGACCACTAACAAAATTGAGGGGGGTTCGCGCGGCCTCAAAAATCACCGCGGCATTCTGCCCTTCTGGCGGAAAGACCCACTGCCCAAACGCGGCCTGTGCCTGGGCCAGGGGAATCACATCCACACAACCCTGCTCGCAAAAGGCATCCGCGGGGGAGGTTGCGAAACGCCAGATGGTAATCACCTGAGAACTGTCCATGGTTCCAAAGGTCGTCTGAAAGCACTGGGACGTCCAGCTCAAGCCTTGGGGGATGGTCAACCGTATGGGAGCGGACGGACAGGTCACCGTCGTCCCCGCGGGCGTTGGGGTCGCAGGTTGAGACGTCGGGGGCATAACCGTCGGCGGCGGTGCTCCACCTCCTGGGTTGCCCGTGGAAGAAGACTGGCCGTTCAGAACCGGCGTAGGAATGTCGGATGGAGGCTGGGATGGAGCGGGCTCGAACAGGAAACGACAGGCACCTGCTGTCAAAACTACCAGGAACAACCATCCGAACGTCATCCGGGCGCTCATACGAGAGAACATCAGTGGACCTCCCAAGACTTTGGATTTCATGAGAGATGCTGGCCTCCATTCATCGTGAACGTTCAACGACATCCCATCTTGGTCAGGGAAACGAACAGCATGGTACGGCCATCCGGCATGGGGATGTCGGTCAGGGAAATTTCCCCATAAGTGTATTTGTAGGACCCTTCGAATCCACGGTCGAATTGCAGCACCAGGAGAGAGGGAGAACGCCGAACTTCCTGATAGGTACCGCTGTACAGTTCCTGACCGTCCACCAGCAGGGTGTAAGTGGGTTGCTGGCTGTCGAAGTTGAGTTGCATGACGTACATGTCCAACCCAACCCAACCGGCACCGCAATAGGAAGACATGGTACCGAACTCCGTCAGTACCTGGGGGGCCGGAGGTTCACCGATAGTGACCTCACGGGTTTCGTTACTTTGCAACACCAAGGAGCCCGCCGCCAGATAGCGGGTGATGGTCTTCCCCGAGGCATCCCAGAAGCCTGCGGCGGCCACGTAGGAGTACTGCACGCCAGGCTGGAAATCGGAAACGGTCAAACACATGCCCGTCCCAATGACCTGGCTCAGGTCTCGGATAACTTCCTCTTCTTTGGGGCCCTGCGCATCGGTATAGCGAAACAGCAGGCTCACGATGGGTGACTGGGAAGTGTTACAGAAACGCACCTGAGCCGTACCTGTTCCACCCGGAGAACCAGCGCCGTTGTCGTCATTCCCCAAATCAATTTGATTGGGGTCAAAGGTGATGATGGGAGGAGGAGCCTGGTATTCAGGAGGAAGCTCGACCATTCCCCCGGAGCTACCATCGCTGTTTCCGTTCCCCCCTCCTCCCTGGACGCCACTGTTCCCCCCTCCCGGCGTGTTGGCGCCGCCATTTTGTGGAGGTTGGGGAGAAGTAGGTGGAGGTGCCGGAGGCGCTCCAGGTGCGCTCCCATTGCCTCCTGAAGAGGGCAGAGCATCCTGGGGAATGCAGGGACGAATGGATACAGGCACGGGACTGGCGGGGTAACGCGTGGTGTTTCCCGCCACATCCGTGGCCAGAATTTGAAATTCCAACCGCACCGGCTGTTGACCGTCGGAGAAGCGGGCACCCTCATCACCGGCGGGGATCTGTACCCCATACGCGTCCTGCCCAAAGGACGCCATGGGGACTTGAAGAAAATCCGTATGTCCGGGGTAGCGGTACAGCACGGCAACAGAGGCCACGCCTTTGTCGTCCGTCACGCGAGCGCTCACACTGAGCATGGTGGGTGAACACACACCACCCATAAAAATGGTCCCCGGAGCGGTCACGTCCGCCACCACGGGAGGCGTACGATCTTCTTGAGGCCCCGATGCACTCGTGATGGGGGAAGCGGGGCTCCCCGAGCCCATGACCCCTGAAGGTCCTGTAGGCCCGGGGGTCAGCCACCGACATCCCCATAACGCCGCGACGACGGCGCACACGAAAATCAGGGACGAAAGACTATGCTTTCGCATCCTTACCTTCCTGCCAACTAACAATCCGGATCATCCGGCACCGTGATGTCACAAATCCCATCGCTGGGAGGCTGCGGATTGGGCAGCACGGCGCAATCAGGGTCTTGGGGATCATTGATGTCACAAATCCCGTCGGAAGGCGGCGTATCACAATTCGCCACGTTGGGGTCGCAGAGAATATCCGGGGAGACCGGTTGGAGTTCACAGGCCTCCACCGTCACGTAACCGCCCCCCGGCCCACCTGTACTCGTGGAACCCCCGACACCCTCGGCCACCACCTGCAGGGACAACAAGCCCGAGGGCGGATATCCCGCGCCATCGAACAGGTAGTCGTTCAAGTTGAATTCCACGCGAAAGGTCGTGCCGCCCACGTATCCCAGGGAAACCGAATGCGTTACTTGGGGCACCATGTTCGGTTGAGGCACGTAACCGAAAAGGACGTAGGCGTTCTGCACCTGGTCCGCGTTGGAAATCTCGGCCGTCACCACCATCATGGTGGACTGATCGCCACAAAGGCCAAAGTAGGCGGGCGTGGGGGAAACCGTGACCGACAGGACCTCAGGGGGAGATGGAGGTTGAGGTGCGGAGGACGCGCTACACGGATAGAGGGGCTGGAAGTACGTTCCACTTTTGACCTTCTTCCCATCGGTAGTGGTGATTTCCACGTAATACACCAGGCGATCGATCGCCGCGTGGTCCGGCAACTCCTGGCCGACGTCAATGCGGGCCATATAGTTTCCAATGCCTTGCTCACGATACATGGGCGCGCTGTCGGGAAAATCGTTCCCAGGAGCGGTGCTGAGTTCGTAACGGTAGCGCACCTGAGCCGAGGACACCCGACTGATGTCATCCACCACGACCTCGATTTCCACCCAGGTGGTCTCGCCACTCTGACACACGCCAAAGTAGGTCTCGTCGGGGTAGGACTGCACGTTCTGAATTCGCAGAGAAGACCCGGACGAACCCGCGTTACCACCGGAAGAAGCCGGAGGTTGACCTCCTGCGCTCCCCGATGAAGAGGGTTGCTGGGCTTTCTGATTGCAAACCTTCACATCCACGGTGCCAGCCACAGAGGCTCCAGGAGGATAGGTCATGGTATTGCCCGCGGCATCGGTAGCCACAATCCGATATCCCAACTGCCCCTCTTTCCCCTGGAGGGCCTTTGCGGCTTCCTGCGCGACGGGAATCGTGGCCTGGAAAACCGTTCCCTGACCTTGCATGGGCAGACGTCGCACCTGGCCTACAGGCTGCATGTTTACCTCGAACCAGTATTCCAGCGTAACGGTAGCCTGACCGGAGTTGTCTACGACCGAGGCCGTAACCGTCAACGTCTTTGGCGTACAGGCACCCTGGTAATACACGGGGGCGGCCGAGGTGAAAGCATTGATGATGTTGGGAGGCTCTTTGTCTTGGCTCGCGGGAACGGCCTGCTTCTGGCAGGGAGATACCGAGACCTGGAGAACACCCTTCTGAGGATAAGTGCTGAGATTCCCCTGGGTATCCGCCGCGTACGCCCGAAACTCAATGCGACCCGCTTGTCCCTGGAAGAAAGGGGAAACGTCGGTCGGCAGGGCGACAATGGCCGTGTATACACCCGAACCGGCAGGTGTGGCCTGAACTTGCTGCCACGGACCAGCCTGGGCACCAACCAAACGATACTGGAGACCCACCTGGCCAAGGGTGGAAGTTCCGGCATCGACCCGGATTTCTACCGTGAGCGTCGTAGGTCCACATGTGGACGAGCCGTAATAAACGGTCTGCATCTTGGGTACGACTTGTACTATGGGATTACGTCCCTGGGATGAGAGCAAGGACGATAACCCACAAGCCACCAAAAACAACGGCAGGACACCCACAAAAAACGCGATCTTCCGAGTCATGCGTCCTCCTTCATAAAAAAGGGTGCAAAGGTGATTCGACCATACCTGGTAAACGTCAGGAAAGCGTCAAGAAATCTACCCGTTTCCCGTTCCCCAAAACTGTTCGGGGTACAATCGAGAGGGGAGGTGGTCGGTACATGAACAGAAACAGCGAACATCTCATGCTGTCCTCGAGAAGGGCGTGGTGGTTACTTCTTCTGGGCTGGTCCGGTCTTTTTCTCGCCGGGTGCTCGGCCTGGAACCGAACCGCTCCCTTCATACCCCCCGTGACATCCACCCCCTTTTATCCGTTGCCGCCGACATCTATACAGTGGCCCACCGCGACTCCTTCACCTTCCCCAACACCCCTTTTGCCCACTTACTGGACGCCTCCTGGCCTATCCTGGGCCCTGGAAGGATGGCGTCGGGTTCAGGACCCATCGCAGGCCCGGGTTCGGTTGGTGGTGAACGCATCCCAACCCCAGGGGTATCGGGTTTTCGTCCTCGCCGTACCGGTGTTCCAATGGGCACCGGAGGTGCGGGGGCGAGCCGTACACCAGCACTGGCAGGGCGCTCCTTCCCCTCTGGGAGACGGTCCCCTCCTCATGACACCCGAAACCCGAGCCTGGCTGGAAGCCGCATGGGGACCGCCAGCAGAGGGCCGGGTCGAAACCGTTCCCCCTGAGGAATTACTGGAACAGGCCCTGACTCGATATCCCGGATGGGTCGTGCTCCCCTGGGAGGACCTTACACCCTCCTGGCGAGTGGCGCAACCCCTGGAGACCTCCCCTTTGATGCGGGGCTACGACCCTACTCAGGACCCCCTGGCCCTACCCCTTGCCTGGACAGGTTCGGAGGCAGACCTCGCCCTGTGGCAACGCGCCTTCCCCCTGGCCAACCGGGACCCTTCCCGCCTGACTGTGGTGGCCCTGACGGGCGTGACGGCGCTGGTGCGGGCCACCGCGTATACCATGGAGATCAAGGGCCTCACGTATCCGGCCGAAGAAGTGGGCCCCCTGCTGGCCCGTGCAGATATCACCCACATCAACAATGAAGTACCCTTTGACCCCAACTGTCCGCCACCCAATCCCATGCAACAGGGGTTGAAGTTCTGCAGTGATCCACGCTATATCGTGCTTCTGGAGACCGTCGGCACCGATGTAGTCGAAGTGGCTGGCGACCACTTCAACGACCGGGGGCCCGAAGCCATGCGTTTCACCCTGGAAATGTATCGCGAACGGGGTTGGGCTTATTACGGAGGAGGAGAAAACCTGGAGGACGCCCGACGTCCCGCCCGCATTGAACACAACGGCAACCGCATCGCCTTCGTCGGTTGCAATGCCAAGGGAGGAGGCTACGCGACCGCGGCACCGGATTACCCAGGTGCGTGGGCCTGTGATTGGGACGTGATGGAACGCCAGGTGCGTTCCCTGCGCGCAGAGGGCTACCTCCCCATTGTGACCTTCCAACATCAAGAGATTTACCTCTTCGACCCCCCCGAAGACTTCAAGGCGGATTTCCGGCGAATGGCTGAAGCAGGAGCGGTGGTGGTCAGTGGCAGCCAAGCCCACCATCCCCATGGTATGGAAATCTACCAAGGGGCCTTCATCACTTATGGTTTGGGCAATCTCTTCTTCGACCAACGTGGCGTCGTACGCAACGGCGACAAAGCCTTCATCGTATTGCACGTCTTCTATGAAAACCGACATCTGGGGACCCGATGGGTTCCGCTCCAGTTCGTGGACTTCGCCAAACCCCGGATTCTACGCTGGGAAGAGGCCCGCCCCTGGATGGAACAAGTGTTGAACGTCAGTCGATGGAACAACCCTTAGCAACATCATCAGAGGGACCCATGGTCCGGGTCTTTTATCACGACATCTTCGACTTTCCTCTTCCAAAAGACCACCGCTTCCCCAAGGAAAAGTATCGATTGCTACAGGAGCGCCTGTTGGCCCTGGGCGTGCTTCGCCCCCAAGACCTGCACCTACCTCATGCGGCAACGGTGGAAGAGCTGAACCAGGCCCACGTACCCGACTACGTGGCCCGGACCCTTAAGGGAATCTGGACGCGCCAGGAGGAACGTCGTGTAGGTCTTCCCTGGTCACCCCAACTGGTGGAACGGGCCCGTCGTTCGGTGGGCAGCACCCTGGCAGCCGCGCGCGTCGCACTGGAAGAAGGCCTGGCCATCAACCTGGGAGGTGGCACCCACCATGCGGGACCGGATTGGGGTGCCGGATTTTGCGTCTTCAACGACGTAGCCGTGGCCGCGCGGGTGTTGCTGGCCCAGGGGCACGTCCAACGCGTCCTGGTTTTGGATCTGGATGTCCACCAGGGTGATGGAACCGCGGCCATCGCATCGGGAGATGAACGCATCTTCACCTTCAGCATGCACGGTGAACGCAATTATCCCTTCCGTAAAGTCCCCGGCGACCTGGACATCGGGCTTCCCGATGGCACGGACGACCAGGCTTACCTAACTGCACTCCGCCAGGGCCTGGCCGAAGTATCGCGTCGTTTCCGACCTCAACTGGTCTTCTACATCGCGGGCGCAGACCCGTATAAGGACGACCAATTGGGCCGACTGGCCCTGACCAAGGAGGGGCTGCTGGCGCGAGACCGTCTGGTCCTCGCTTGGGTCCAACAACAGTCCCTTCCCTTGGTATTGGTCCTGGGAGGAGGCTATGCCCGGAACATCGAAGACACGGTGAACATCCACATCCGGACCATCGACCTTGCACAGAGGATGTGGAAGGGAGTGAAAGAGAAATAAAACAAGCAGCGACTTCGTCGCTGCTTGTTTTATTTCTCTTGTGCGATCCCGTGCCTGATCAGGTCTTACTCCAACAACGCGAAAACGCGTATTGGAAACAGCCTCTCTTAGAACATGAAAAACACCTGATGCGGGAAGGCACATCCTTGTGGCGTTCAAGTGTCGGAAGAATCCGACGGTGAGGTGGACGCGTCCGAAGAAGGAAGTTCGAAAAGGTAACCTTGACCACGAACCGTCTTCAAGAAACGAGGCCGTCGAGGGTTCTTTTCCAGGGCTTTACGCAACCAACAAATGTGGACCTCCAACGTTCTCAGGTCGTTGTTCGAGGGCATGTTCCAGACAGCCTCGAAAAGCTCGTCCCGGGGAATCAAACGATTAGGGTGTTGAAGGAAGTAGGCCAACAATTGGGCCGTTTTGGGTGTCAACGAGCGCTCACGACCCTCACACCACACCCGATGGTGGACGGGATCGAAACGAATGGGGCCGTACTCCTGCCATTGGGGGGCTTCATCCGGCGGGGGAAGGAACCTGCGCACGACCCGCAAAAGGCGTTTGGGGGACAAAGGGAGACGTAGTACCTTGCCATAGGGCACCTGGGGCAACGGTTGAAGATGTCGGTCCACAATGAGGACCAGCGGGGCGTCCGGTGCTGCCTCGTGAAGCCTGCGGACCAATCGGGATCCCGAACTCCCCATGGAGGCCGCGTAGATGACCGTAAGGGCGGGCGAACGCTCGGCCACTGCTTGCAGGGCTTCGCGACCATTGGTCACAGCAACCACCGTATATCCGGCGTCCTGGACCGCGCTCACGAGATTCGGAACCCGAACTCGCTTGCCTTCCAGCCACAGGATGAACCTTGGGTTCTCGGACGAAGGCATGCAATTTCACCCCACAGATAGAAATCTTAAAGCGGCATTCCGCGGTGAGGCCGCGGGCATTATACCATGAGTCCCGAAAGGACCGCTGGGAGAAGGAGGGCTTGCCCTCCACCCAAAGATTTCATCCCGCCGAACTTACCAACCACAAGGCATAAGCGCCCAGCAGCCCGGCATCGTCCCCCAACTGGGCGGGCACGAGGGCTGGCCGATAATCCCGACGCATCAGGCGCGCTTCCAACGTCCGGTGGGCTGCATTCCACAGCCATGGACCGGAACGGGAGACCCCTCCTCCGAGAATAATGACCTCAGGGTTGAAGATATGGCACAAATCAGCCAGAGCCTGACCCAGATAACGACCCGCTTCTTCCAGAATCCGTTGGGCCAGAACATCTCCCTCATGGGCTACGCGAGCAATGGCCTTGCCAGTAAGTTGTGGGACGTTATGCAGTTGCGACTGGGGATAGTCCGCCAGCGCGCGACGTGCGGCCTGCACCAAAGCCGGACCTGCGACCAACGCTTCCAAATGACCCCTCTGTCCACAGGAGCACTCGGGGCCTTGAGGATCCACGGTGATATGTCCCAACTCCCCGGCCAATCCCTCCGCCCCCAGAAGGAGTTGTCCATGACACACCACACCCCCTCCCACACCGGTGCTCAGGGTCAGGTACAGCACATGGGCGTGCCCGCGGCCGGCACCGTAATGGGCCTCTCCCAGGGCGGCCAGGTTGGCATCGTTGCCGAGGCGTACCGGAACCTGCAAGGCGTCTTCGATTTTGGCCTGCAAGGGCTCTTCCTGCCAAGCCGGTACGTTGGGTGCGGTCAACACCACGCCTCGATAGGGATTTAGCGGACCAGGTGCAGCTACGCCAATACCGTACACCTCTCCCTCCCCAGGCCAAACCTCTTGCAACAGGCGGATGAGAGCCGCGGTGGGGTCTTGCGAGGGGGTAGGACGCCGGGCGCGCGCCAGAAGGGGAGGACGTTCATCGGGAGACGGCCACGGAAACCGCGCGGCCCGCATCCAGGTGCCGCCCACATCCGCAGTCAGGAGATAGCGCATCCCGATCCCTCAAAACAAACGAGGTACGGAGGGGAACCCCGTACCTCTCGAATTGGAGAAAAAGGGCTTAGTGTCCGTGTTCCAGGTCCCAGGGATGAAGGTCGGGATAAGACCAGGGGTCATCCTTGGGGCCTTGAGGCAGGAATAGCAACCAAGTCAGCAAGAGCAGCACCACAACCGTCACCACTGCCAACCATGCCAGGTTCATGATTCCTGCCTCCTCTCATAGAATGCGCAGGGGTATTGTACCAGCAGTAACCTCAGGGCACCAAACGGGTCCACAGAGGTGGCCCCAAAATCCACAAGCCCACCAAGACCGCCGCGAACACGGCCAGCAATACTCCCCCTGCCGCCATGTCCTTGGCCCTGGCAATACCAGGATGTTGGGCAGGATGGAGCACATCCAGCGCGGTCTCCAGGGCACTGTTCAGGGCTTCGGCCGCCCACACCAGACCCATGGCCAGGAATAGAGGCACCCAGTCCCGAAAGGGAATCCGCAGCCAGAAAGCCACGACGATCACCACCAGGGTCGCCGTCAGATGGACCCGGGCGTGGACCTCCTGGCGTATCAACCAACCAATTCCCCGGAAGGCGTACAGGAACGCCCTTACACGTGGATGTTGCCGCCACATGGTCCGTTTGTTCCCCATTGGTTACGGTTGTGTCCGAAGTCGACAACCCGCCCATTCCAGCAGAGCACTTTGTGCATCCCACATGCGGGCTCGGGATTCCGGGGTTTCATCATCGTACCCCAGGAGATGGAGCAAGCCATGGGTAAACAAAAGACACAGTTCTTCCGAAACCCCATGGCCGGCCTGTCGAGCCTGTCCCTCGGCTACAGGGAAGCAAATCAAGATGTCCCCCAGATAGAAATGTTGAGTTTCCGGATCATGGGTATGGGCAGGGAAAGCCATCACGTCGGTGTCTTTGTCTTCTCCCCGGAAGCGGCGGTGGTACTCACGCATGGTCTCCCGCCCCACCAGCGAAACGGTCAGGTCCACCAGGTCCAGGTCCATCCCGTGGTCCTCCAGCGCCTTCCGGGCGATACGTTCCCATACCTCTCCCTGTACCGAATTCTCCCATGGGGCTCGTTCACAGAACACCTGCACGCTCATGCGCTGCTCTCCTCTGGGAGGGAAGGAGAGGTCGAGAGAGCATGAGACATCAGAGATTCTTCTTGAGTCGAAGTCGAAGATTTGGTCTCGCTGGGATAGAGCAGCCGCTGGTGGTAGGCTCCCGTCAACACCTGAACAAAGGCGTCCTCGATTTCCCGCAACTCCCGAATACTGAGCCCGGATTCATCCAGCTCACCTTCCCGGAAGCGCATCTCGATGCTCTCTCGTACCAACGAACGGATTTCTTCCTCATTCGAAGGTTGATGGGCTCGGACCCGGGCTTCGCAGATGTCGGCGAGCATCAAAATGGCCGTTTCCTTCGATTGGGGACGGGGACCGGGATACCGGAAGGCCTCCAGGGGGACCTGCTCCAGACGCCCGCCTGCTGCTTCCACCGCGCGCGTGTAGGGGCCTTTCAGAATCGTGGTACCGTGGTGCTCAGCAATGAAATCCCGTATACGTTTGGGCAGACGGTGCTGGGCCGCCAGCTCCAGACCTTTGGTCACATGGGCTTTTAAAATCTGGGCGCTTTGGTACGGGTCCAAATCCTGGTGCGGATTGGTCATCTCCGCGGTTTGGTTTTCGATGAAGAAGTACGGATTCTCCACTTTACCGATGTCGTGATAAAGCGCGCCCACCCGGCAGAGCAACGCGTCGGCACCAATACGCCGCGCAGCCTGTTCCGCCAGGTTCCCCACCATCAGGCTGTGCTGATATGTGCCGGGTGCGCGTTGGAGCAGCAGTTGTAAAAGGGGATGGTCTGGCCGGGCCAAGTCCATCAAGTGCAAACGGGTCGCCCGTCCGGTCATCCAGCTCAGACCATACTCCAGGAACAGCACCAAACCTCCGGTGAGCAGGCTGTAGGAGAGGGTGAGGGGAATTCCAGTGGTCATCCGGTAACCGTCCAGCCCGATGTGGGGCCCATATCCCACCAGCACCGCGGTCGCGACCAGGGCCATGGCCAAGGTAGCGCCCACGTACTCCCGCAGGGACTTAGGCTTCCCCAAAGCCAGCAGGGCGGCCAGAGTACTCAGGGTGTGATACAGCACCAGAGGTGAAGCCCAGGTATGGTCCACCAGACTGGAAGCAATAAGAGCCCACCCCCATACCAAGCCCGTCCAGGGCCCCAACACCAGATGGGCCAACAGGGCGTATAAGGGGAAAGGATAGAGAAAAAGCAACCAGGGGGCACTTTGGGTCACCGGCAAGCCAATACGCACATGGGCCAGAATCAGCAAGAATCCCCCTTGCAAAGCCGTCAGGGCGCGGAAGTTCCATATCGCGGGGGTACGCAGGAAGTGGACCGTCAGAATAACCACCCAGGCTCCCAGCACCAGCAAGGGAAATTGAATTTGACGCAAGAAGGCGGTCATACCCCGATCGGGAATGACCACGTTCAGGCGAGATAGGACTTCATACGTTGAGGGATCAACGGGGTCTCCACGACGCACGATGGTTTCGCCCGGCTGATAGACTCGAATGGCCTCCGGGGGAACTTCCCGGGCATCCCCGGGGGCCACATGCTGATAATAGGCCAGCAGGTAGGCAAAAACCAGACGCCGTATCCAGACCTCGGCCTCGGGATGGACATCCAGGGGAAGGCTATTGAGAATTTCGCCCTGAAGTTGTTGCGCGTTCTGCACCGGTCGGGGATTTTGTAGAAAGCGCAAGAACAGACGTGGGCTCAAGGTGCGCACTTGTTCCCATACGGTCTCCGAAAGGCTCAATAAGCTACGAGCCTCTTGGGGGGTCAGTTGCAGATGTTCCAGGAGAAGCAAGTCCTGAATTTTTTGCTCTTCAGTCAGATGAACCGCACGGCGCAGCGTGTCAATGTAATCCAGCGTGGAGAGGAAACGGGTGCGGAACTCCAGGAACAGGGCTGCATCCGGTGAGTATAAATTCGTTTGGGGGTGATCGCGCACCGAGGGTCGTTGTGAAGGCCACGTTGAAGGGATGTAGACCACTTCTCGAGGCGCGATGACTGTGTACGGGGCCGGCTGTCCCACCTGAAAGGAGGGTGTCTGCATCTCCCGCCAATAAGGAAATGCCCAAAGGGCCACCCAAAGGAACAGGAAGAGGCCGAAGTAAAATTGCAACCAGCGAGAGGGAAACGTGCGTTCCGGTGCCATGAACCGAGTTCTCCCCAACCTCACGCGGCCAATCTGGCCCGCACCCGCTGACTGACGCGCGCGCCTTCCGCGCGTCCCTGTACTCGTGCCATCACCATCTTCATCACCCGTCCCATATCCTTCATAGAAGAAGCCCCAGTCTCCTGAATCGCCTGGTCGATGATGGCATCCAGTTCCTCATCCGTGAGCGGTGGCGGAAGTAGTGCCTCTAAGAGCCGGATTTCCTCCTCAGCCTCCAAAGCCACTTCCTCTCGTCCACCCTGACGGGCCAACTCCACGGTCTCTTGCCGTGCCTTGATCTCCTTTCGAAGGATACTCCAGATTTCCTCGTCCCTTAATGGTCGGCCTTTCTCCACCTCGGCCAACTTGATGGCCGATAGCACCATACGCAGCGTCTGCTTCCGTCGTTCGTCCTTGTGGCGCATGGCCTCCTTGAGTTCTTGTTGCAAGCGGGTCTTCATATCCATTGCCCGTACCTCCTGATTGGCGCCCTCCCATTATACGGACTTCGCGGTCGAACGGTTCGCGCGAAAATGTCTTCCCCACAAAAGGGCCCCGTCGCCTTTTCCCCTCCAATATCCGAAACGCAAGCAGCCTAACTCCCGCTGAGCAAGCCCTTGAGTAACTCACCTCCCAGGCCCGCTGCGCCCCGCGCCTCACCGACCTGGCGCCGTGCAGCGGAAAGGATACGGTCCGCCAGGCGCGAGAGGGGTAGACTCTGAAGATATACCCGCCCCGGACCGCGTAATACGGCCAGGAAAAGCCCTTCACCACCGAACAGGATATTCTTGAAACCCTTGACGAACTGGATGTTGTAGTCCACCGTAGGAGCGAAACCCACAATGCATCCAGTGTCCACTTTGAGCACCTCGCCCGGTGCCAGATCCTTCTCGACAATGGTGCCCCCAGCGTTTAAGAACACCAGGCCAGGGCCTTCAAAACGCTGCAAGATGAATCCCTCTCCTCCAAACAGGCCGGCACCCAGGCGGCGGGTGAAGGCAATACTGATGTCTACCTGGGATGTGGCCACCAAGAAGGAGGTGCGTTGAGCCAAAAAGGCCCCTCCCACCTCATTCAAGTCCAAAGGGATAATCTTGCCCGGAAAAGCGGAGGCGAAGGCGACATTCAAGGGCCTCTGGGTAGGATTGTGAAAACGGGTGATGAACAGGCTCTCACCGGCCAACATGCGTTTAAGGCCCTTGAGAAGCCCGCCCGTGGTCGTCTCCATGTGCACATCGCCATCCATAAAGGTCATGGCCCCCGTTTCCGATTGCACCATCTCGCCTGGTTCTAAGAGAATCTCGACCAATTGGATATCGTCTCCTAAAATGCGATACTTCATGGGTTGTATCCTCCTCCAGAAAAGTGAACGGCTTTGCTCAAACAATACATCATTCACAGCGGTATTTTGCCACGAAAGGCTAGGATAGATGTCCCTTCAACGATTGCGGTCTTCAGGAGACCCCTCCTCCAGGGGTAACCTCCTTGTCGCTGAAATAGTGAGCCAGAGCTTCGAGGGCCAGCACATACCCGTACCAGCCAAACCCGGAGATGACTCCCCAGGCCACAGAGGCCGTCAAGGAACGCTGCCGAAATGGCTCGCGAGCATATAGGTTCGACAGATGGACTTCGACCACGGGCAGAGGAACAGATGCAAGGGCGTCTCGTAAAGCCACAGACGTATGCGTATACCCGCCGGGGTTGATGATAATGCCGTGGGCCCACGAAATCGCCCGGTGCAGAGCATCAATCAAGGCGCCTTCACCATTGTGTTGTTCAGCGTGCAACACCCAGCCCCAACGTTCCTGAGCCAGACGACGTAATCGAGCATTGAGCTCAACCAGGGACATCCGTCCATAAATCTCGGGTTCCCTCATGCCCAATAGATTGAGATTGGGGCCATGCAAGACGAGAATATGCCTCGCTTCCATACCTCAAAGACTCCTTACCCAAATCTCGTGCTCCTATCATACCCGAAGTTCCATCCATCCCTTGTAAGAGATCACATTATCATCTTCTTTCCCACGGTCCAGGACCCAATCAGGCCTGAGCGAAACGCCGCGTGCCCTTTCCGAGCAGACGTTACCACTTCTTGGTCCAAATCCCAGATTGGACCTATCCCCGTCGATTTCCTCCGGGCGAATTTGGCAAACAGCCGTTATAATAAAACCGCTATGGGAACCCGAGAGCATATCCTACGCTACCTGAAACGCCATCCGGGATCCACGGTACGGGAGATGGCCCAATCCCTGGGTATGACCCCGGCCAATGTGCGTCATCATTTGAGCTACTTGGAAGAACAGGGATTGGTGATGTCCCAGCCTACGACCGAGGACACACCACCCCAACGAGGACGTCCGGCCAAACGGTATTACCTGACAGCCAAAGCCTTTCCCGTCCATTTGGAACCTCTCACGCGCGCTCTCCTCGAACACCTGCGGACTCTAGAAATCCCCATAACCGCTCTCTGCCCTTTCTTTTGCGGTCAGGAGCCCCCCACTGGCCCATTGCGTCAGCGCCTAAAAGCAGTGCTCACTTTCTTTCAAGAGCGAGCTTATCACCCGCGTTGGGAAGCTCACCGAGAAGGACCGCACATCCTTTTCGACCAATGCCCTTATGGCTTGTTGAGCCAGGATTTTCCCGAACTCTGCGAGATGGACAAAGAGGTCCTCAGCCATCTACTGGGTGTTCCGGTGGAACCAGTGCAGGTAGGGCCAACCCAACCCATTTGCATCTTTGCTTTACAAGTACCCCAATCTCCTTCCTCCACCTCTCAGCGCTAACGCTTCCTCTCAAGCCTTCCCCTGTGGTCCCGCCCAACCAGGGTTACAGAACTGGTCCGGACTCTCAGGGCGCGAAAGCATGCAGGGATCTTATGCTTTGAGACCTGCAGGCCGGCTCCCCCTTCCCCGTCCCTCTTTCATTGCCTAAGTCGCTCCTATGACAAAACTCATTGTTCAAGACAGACCTGAAGTTTCCTCAACTTTTCCCCTTGAAAAAGTATGAAAACCTGCATTGAGCCCCAGGGAAGAGGCCGGGTAAGGTGGAAGTGACGTATTCCAGGAGATTTAGGATGGACGTCCTGCGCATCGCTACCCGCAAAAGCCAACTGGCCCTGTGGCAGGCCCGGTACGTGGCTCAGCGTCTTCAGGAAGCCTGGCCCAGCCTGGAAGTCGAGCTGGTCACCTTCACCACCAAGGGTGACCGCATCCTGGAAAAGCCCCTTCCGGAAATCGGCGGCAAGGGGCTGTTCACCGCGGAACTGGAGGCCGCGCTCCGGGAAGGCCACGTGGACCTGGCCGTCCACTCCCTCAAGGACCTGCCCACGGAAATGGCCCCCGACCTGACCATCGGGGCCGTGTTGAAGCGGGAGGACCCCCACGACGTGTTGATTTCCCGCCATGGGCTGCCCCTGGACCGGCTGCCCCCCATCCCGACCATCGGCACCAGCAGCACGCGGCGGGCGGCCCAAATCCTCCTGGCCCGGCCCGACGCCCGCATCCTGTCCCTGCGGGGGAACGTGGACACCCGCCTCCGCAAGGCCCTGGACCCCCAGGGGCCCTATGACGCCATCGTGCTGGCCCGGGCCGGGGTGGTGCGATTGGGGCGGGAGGACGCCATCACCCAGGTACTTCCCTTCGAGGTCATGCTGCCCGCGCCGGGCCAGGGCGCGCTGGCCGTGCAGTGCCGGGCCGATGACGAACGGGTCCTGGCCCTGCTGGCCCCCCTGCACGACCCGGCCACGGCCGCGGAGGTGACCGCGGAGCGGGCCTTTCTCCAGGCCCTGGGCGGCGGGTGCGCTCTTCCCGTGGCCGCGCTGGGCTGGGTGCAGGGAAAAACCCTCACCCTCACCGCCCTGTACGTCGCGGCCGACGGCACGCCCTATCGCGTCCAGGGCCAAGCCCCGGTGGAGGAAGCGGAGGGGTTGGGGCGGGAATTGGCCATGCAGGTGCGCAGTGCGCAGTCCGCAGTGCGCAGTCTGCAGACAAGTGGACAGTGGACAGCCGACCGCGGACAGCGGACCGCGGACCGCGAACTGCCCACTGCCCACCGTCCGCTCCGCATCCTCATCACCCGGCCCCCGGAGCAGGCCGAGGCATGGATGACCCGCCTGCGGGAGGCAGGGTACGAGCCTGTGCTGTACCCCACCATCCGTATCGCGCCGCCCGAAGACTGGGAACCCCTGGATCAGGCCCTGCACCGCCTGAGCCGGGGCGGATACGACTGGCTGGTGTTGACTTCAGCCAACGGCGTGCGCTTCGTATGGAACCGACTTCAGGCCCTGGGCCTGCAAGTGCCCGCGGAAGTCCACATCGCCGTCCTCGGTCCTGCCACCGCGAAGGCCTTACAGGCTCAGGGCCGGGAGCCGGACCTCATCCCCCCGGCTTACGTGGCCGAAGCCCTGGCCGATGCCCTGGGCGACGTGCGGGGGTTGCGCATCCTGCTGGCCCGGGCCGACCGGGCCCGGCCCACGCTGCGGGAAATCCTCCAGAGCCGGGGCGCCCAGGTGAACGAGGTGGTGGCCTACCGCACCCTGGTAGCCCCGCCCGATACGCCGCCCCCGC
>WFUL01000211.1 GCA_015484985.1 Anaerolineales bacterium
ACATCGTGGTCCTGGCTCGTACGGAGTCGGAGCGCCATTCCAAGGCCCTGACCATGTTCATCGTGCCCACGGATACCCCTGGGATTCATATTGGTCCGCCGGAAAAGAAGATGGGCTTGGGAACCAGCCACAGCCACGCTGTCAGCCTCGACAACGTTCGCATTCCCGACGCCCTCCGTTTGGGTCCGGTGGGACGGGGTCTTCATCAAACCCTAACCGTGCTGGACGGTGGCCGCATCGGCATCGCGGCTCTCTCCGTGGGCGTAGCCCAGGCGGCCCTGGAGGAGGCCCGGCGATACGCGCAGGAGCGTCGGGCCTTCGGTCAATCCCTGGCCGACTTCCAGGCCATCCAGTTCATGCTTGCGGATATGGCGACGACCATCCACGCGGCGCGGCTCATGACCTACTACGCGGCCTGGCTCAAGGACCAGGGCAAGCCCTACACCCAGGCCGCGGCCATGGCCAAGCTCTTCGCCAGCGAGATGGCCGAGAAGGTGTGCCGGGACGCCATCCAGATTCACGGGGGATACGGGTACAGTCGGGAGTACCCGGTGGAGCGCTTCTACCGGGACGTGCGCCTGATGACCATTGGGGAAGGAACCAGTGAAATTCAGCGCCTGGTCATCGCCCGGCGGTTGCTTGCGGGCGAGCTGCCGTCCCTTGCGTAACCCCAGCGCCCTCGGAAAGCCCGAGGGGACGGACGGCGGATGGAGGCGAGACGAGATGCAGACCGTTTCCCGTCTTGTGGAATGTGTTCCCAACTTTTCCGAAGGCCGGCGGCCCGATGTGGTGGCAGCCATTGTGGCATCCATGGCCGTGGTTCCCCAGGTGCGGGTGCTGGACGTGCACAGCGATCCTGATCACAACCGGAGCGTGGTCACCCTGGTGGGTCCACCAGAGGCCGTCGCCGAGGCCGCCTTTCGGGGGATTGCCGAGGCGGCCCAACGCATTGACCTCACCCTCCACGAGGGACAGCACCCTTTCATCGGCGCGGCCGACGTGGTGCCCTTCGTCCCCCTGGAAGGTGTCTCTATGGAGGACGCGGTTCGTCTGGCCCGAGGCTTGGCCCGACGGGTGGCTGAGGAGCTCGACCTGCCTGTGTACCTGTACGGCGAAGCCGCGCTCCGTCCCGAACGTCGCGATTTAGCCTACATCCGACGGGGAGGATATGCCTATCTGAGGGAAGCCATTGCCCAAGACCCTGACCGGATTCCGGACTTTGGTCCCTGCCGGTTGGGGCCCGCGGGTGCGGTGGTCATTGGCGCGCGAGATTTCCTCATCGCTTACAACGTCTACCTAAACACTGACGACGCGGACGTGGCCCGCCGGATTGCCCGGGCGATACGCCATTCCTCAGGCGGACTGCGGTACGTCAAGGCCTTGGGACTTCGGGTGAAAGGCCGGGCTCAGGTGTCCATGAACCTCACCAACTTTCGGAAAACGCCCCTCCACCGGGTCATGGAGATGATTCGTCGGGAAGCCGAGCGTTATGGGACCTCGGTTCACCACAGCGAACTGGTGGGTATGATTCCCCAGCGGGCCGTGTGGGATACGGCCCGTTGGTACCTACAACTGGATGAATTCCACGAGGACCCGGTGCTGGAACCCCGGGTCTGTCGGGCCTTCCACACCCCCACGGTCGACTTGTTGCAACGATTGGCCCAGGCAGGCCCTGGCCCGGCCCTGGTGAGCCTGGTGGGATACACCGGAGCCATGGCCGCCAGCCTGGTGGTCAAACTGGCGGGTACATTGGGCTCTCGGGGACGTGAACGCCGGGAGGAGGCGCTGGCCTTGCGGGAAGCCCTGCTCCAATGGGCGGAAGCCGATGCCGTGGCCTTGCAGGCCCATTGGGAGGTGGTGCGGAAGATGCGCGAGGACGCGGAAACCTCCTGGCCAGAGGCTCTTCAACGGGCACCGCGAGAGATACAGGAGAGACTCCGTCGGTTACAGGCCCTGTTGGAAGACCTATCCCCCTACCTCAACCCCGGTCCCAAAAAGGATGCCGAAGGCCTGCAGTTGCTGGTGTACGCTTTGCAGCGCATCGTTCAGGGGGTGTTGGAGGGGTAATCAGGATTGCGCGGCGGTTTCAAGAACCCGCTGGAAGAGGGCCTGCAGGCGGGTCACGTGGCTTCCTGCCCAATATACCCGCTGGCATTGGGGACAGTACCGAAAACGATGATGGTGGAGGCGGATGTATTCGGGAAGGCGATGGGCAACCTGTTCCTTGGGTATATCCTCCAGAGGCGCGTTGCATTTCGCACAGCGGCGGAAAGGTTGTACCCAGCGTTGCAGTTGGAAGTACCACACCACTTCCTGTAATTGTTCTTCCGGGCGCAAGGCTCGCAGCCAGTACCCAAAGCGCACCTGATTGCGCTTGAGCAAACCCTGGTCCCGGGTGAGCAAAATCCGTTCTTCCGTAGCGGCCAAATGGGCCAGTAGAGGGTCTTCCCAAGAGGCATCGTACAGCGTGTCGAACCCTAATAGACGCAGGTAGGCTGTCAGGCGTCCCAAATGCCCATCGGCCACGAAACGGGGCGGATGGGGGAAAGGCCACGCCTCCCCGGGCCGGTAAGGGTAGACGTGCACGGTCTCCCCATCCTGCACCAGGTGTTTCCAGGACACCGGTCCCCGCCCTTGGACCTCAATGCGCGCCACTTCGGGATGGGGGACGCCGATGGATTCCACCAGATGCTTCACCGTTTGCGGTCCCCGGAAGACCAGGTCCACAGTGCCATGCCGTTGCTCTCGCGAAAGGAAATCCTGCAAAGGGCCGTATATGTGAAAACGGGCGCGTTTCATGGATCATGCCCTCGGCTGGAACGGAGGGATTGTGTTCGAGAGTGGATTTGCGTGTAGTGATCCTGTCGCAAAAAAGGATGCGCCGTCATCATGGGCGTTCCCCTGAAGAGGATGGGCGGATGGGAGCGGGTTGGGGTAGGCGGAAGCGTTGCCAGGCGTGACGGGTGGTGGCGCGAGCAACGGAGGGGTAGTCCACGCCTTTGACGTGGGCAATTTTCTCGGCCACGTAGCGCACGTAAGCGGGCTCGTTCCGTTTTCCTCGGTGGGGATGAGGCGTCAGGAAGGGTGCGTCCGTTTCCACGAGCAAGTGCTCCAGAGGAGTGACGGCGACCACTTGTCGCAACCGTTCGGCTTTTTTGAAGGTTACCGGACCGGTGATGCCCACCGCAAAGCCCAAGGCCACCGCGCGTAACGCGTCATTCGGGCCCCCGGAGAAGGAGTGGAGCACGCCGCGGGGATGGTTTGGGGGTAGGTCCTGGACCCAGTCTTCCAGAATGCGCCACATGTCCGTGAGGGATTCCCTCTGGTGCAGGATGACGGGCAGGCCGGTTTGCGCAGCGAGTTCCAGTTGGGCCGTGAGGGCTTCCCACTGGGCCTGACGAGGCGTGACATCTCGATAATAGTCCAATCCGATTTCGCCAATAGCCACCACGCGGGGATGTTGGGCCAGGGCCTGCAGTGCCTCCAGGGTGGCTCGACCTTGCCACACCTGAGCGACGCTGTTGGGATGCACGCCCACGGCTACAAAGAGGGCGGGTGCCCGGTTAGACGTCTTCTCAACCAGACGTACGGCTTTGCGGGCCGAAGCCAGATCTACAGCGGGAATCAGGACTGCAACGAGCCCGGCTTCCTGGGCTCGTTGCAGCACTTGTTCCCGGTCTTCTTCAAACGCGTGGAAATCCAGATGGGCGTGGGTATCTACCAGAGGAGGTTGTTGGTTCATGAGGCCATCACATTGCCTTCATTTCAGACTCTATTGCGAGGTTGGTCGTTGGGTTTATGGGATTTTGAGTTTCTTCCCCGGCTCCAAGGGTTGATCCATTTGACTCAATGGAATGCCATTGGCCTGGGCAATTTGCTCCGGCCACACGTCTCCGAATTTGCAGGCAATCTTGTACAGCGTGTCACCCGCCTGGGTTACGTAGGTTGTGGGATGAGGGATGAGGGCACGAGGGTAGGTAGACGGCCAGGGACGGGCATCCTTGGGGATGATGAGGGTAGTTCCGGCCGGAGGACGTGCACCTGGCGGCAGACCGTTGGCCTGAAGCAGGTCGGCGGGATTGATATTGAAACGCCGGGCAATGCAGTAAGGGAATTCGCCTTGACGGAGCACATATCGGTCCGGCACTTTCAGGGTCATGGGTGTAGGTGTGGGAGTTGCGGGAGGCGCCGGTGTGGACGTTGGCAGGGAGGTCGCCGTGGACGGCGGGGTGGACACGGGGCCAGCGCTGGTCGGTGTGGACGTAGGTCCTACAGGTGTCTGCTCCAGGGCTCCCATCTGTCCTTGCGGTGTGGCCAGCATGATGACCTGAGGTTCGAAGGTCGGCGTGGGGGGCATGCCGCCCGAAGCCGACCTGATGCAGGCCATCGCCGAGGCGACCATCAGACCAATTCCCAGAAGAAGGTTACGCCAACCTCGCATGTCCAGGCTCCTTTTTATAAAATTGCACCGTTTTTGTTTTACCTCAACTTTTGTCCAGTGTCAACAAGGGTGTTCTTATTGTTTTGTCGTTTGTTCACCTGTCGTGGAAGGACAAAACCCAACATCCTTCCCTTTGCAAGGGAACCGATGTTTGGGTCACCGAATAAGACCCCCTGGAAGGAAGCGCGAAGGTGCATCCTCCGTTCAGGATTCCGCTTGGGCCTCTTCGGCTGCGTCACCCTTCCGGCGCAGGCGCTTGGTGGTTTCTTCCAGGACGATGCTTCCCTGCTCTTTGACCTCTCCTAGGCGCTCCTGGACCACTTGGCTCAATTCCTCCACGCGCGCCCGCAGTTCCTTCAAGGCTTCTTCTGCCTTGCGTCGGGCCTCTTCGGAACTGGTCGCGGCCTTTTCCCTAATCTCGGTCGTCTTCTCCCGCAGCATGGTGCGGGTTTCCTCCCCCGATTGGGGCGCGTAGAGCAAGCCCAGGATGGCACCGATGGCACCGCCGACGATCAAGCCAGCCAGGAAAGCGCCAAAATCATTGCGTTCGGACATGGTTTCTACCTCCACAATTGGATTGACCTACGAGTTCGTTGAGCGTTCTTTAGGCCGCCGGAAACGGAACAGTGCTTTGAGTGAACGCAGTACGGCCACGTATCCCTTGACCTGAATGACCGGCTTTGTTAGATGTTCACTGAGAAAGACCGTGGTTCCTTTGACGGTGTGGGCGGTATCCTGTAGGGATTCCAATATCGGACGCACTTCCTCGTGCAGGACGTAGACCAAGAGACCGATCTGGACCATGAGCACCACCAAAGCTATCCCGATGAACAGACCCTCCACGGCCAGCAGGATGATCATGATATCCCGTATCCGAGTCGTATCCGTGGAGGGCTGTAACAGGTAAATCACCAACCCGACAAACAGTCCAAAGAAAACCAGCAGGCCTGCGATAAGCGCGGCCCAAAATCTTCCGCTTGAGCGTTGTTCCATCATTACGCTCCTCGAATTCATTATAACATCTTGGTTTCATGATGAACGCGGTGGTTCGCCCTCGTGAAGTTCTTCGACCTGATACCTCCAAATCCGCAGCGGACGCCGGAGCCAGGCGTCAGGGGGAAGGCCTGCCTTCAGGGCCAGGTGGCTTAAGAAGGCCCGAGGGTCGGGCAGTTTCTCCCATACTTGTGGGAGAAAGGTAGCCCGGACACCCCTTTCCGGGTCTTCTAGAAGTACACCGTCCATCCCTGGTCGTAACTGGCGTAATAAGTCCTCCGGAGTTTGGTATTCCAGAATCTGTAAAGGGGACAGGACCGAAATTTCGATTTTGATGTTTGGAAGTTCCTGGGGTGTAACTGGCGGAAAACGAGGGTCTTGCAGCGCAGCGGCCAGCGCATGTACCCGGACGTCCTCGGCCAGGGGCCATCGGGGTTCCAGCCCGCCAATGCACCCCCGCAAGTTGCCGCCTTCGTACAGGGTAACGAAGGTCGCACCCGGTTCCCGCAGGCGAGGAGGTAGCACATCCCAATTCAACGGGGGCAATTCCTGCCCGCGCACTCCATGTTCCAGGGCTTCCCGAGCTAAACGTAAGAGCCACCGCCCCTCTTCAGGAGATAGGGAACGAGAGGATGTTTGTGCGGTCATGTTTCCTTCCTCAAGGGCTGAATGCGCCCCGGTCACGGGTCTTCTTTATTCCATCGTACGGGCTTGGCGTAAGAAAAACGTCAGTGCGCACGTCGGCGGTCCAACCAGCGCCGGGCTTCCAGTACCTCGGCGTGGGCTTCCATTCCCAGGGCGTTCCAGAAGGCGTCCAGCGGGGCCGGGTCCTGGAGGTCGAAGAAGGCCAGCGCGGTCCAGGGGGTCGCTTCCACGTGGCCTGGTTCCCAGCGCATCCGGTCCGGGGTGTACCACACCCGCACCGCGGGATGCAGGGCTTCCATGCGGACCTCCACCACAGCCTGAGAGGACGCGGTTCTGGTCACCCCAATGGCCAATCCTCGGTGGTGGTCGGCGTCCCACACCCAGGCCCAGGCCGGGCTGAAGGCATGGTTGCGGGCATCGGGTCGGGGCGGATGCCGACTGGTCTGGGGCAGGCGGGCCTGGCGCGGCGGCAGGTAGGGCCTTTCCAGGGAGTATTCGGCCAGGGTTTCCTGCCAGGGCCAGGGGGGACCGATAACCCGCAAGGCCCCCGGCGAGGGATGCAAACGCAGCGCGCCGACCTGCCCCAAGCGGGGCCGGCGCATGCGCAAGAAGCCTGCAGGAATGAACCCCAGGCCCCATCGGTGCCGGGAAGAAGGAAAGGGCTTTAAGGGGCCGACCTCGAACAGTACCACCTGCTGGACCTGCACGGCCCCCTCCCCCTCATGATGCCAACGGAAACGCCAGCGAACCAGGGGGAGGGAAGGATGGAGTTCCATTTCCAGGAAGGGATACAGGCCCTGGGCGTCCCCCATCCACCTCGCCTGACCTCGTTCGGGACCCTGGGATTCCTGATGGACCAGACGACGAACGGACGGACGGTGCTGGTACCGTGTGCGTCCCTTGCGATATTCCAGGGCAAAGGAAGCCTGCTCCAACAAAGGGGCCTCGGTACTCGGCCCGTATAACCCCCAACTCCAAGTCTCCTCGCCCGCCGTTTCCTGACGGGGCATGACGTACAACTGCCATCCGGGGTTCTTCAACCACAAGCGCATGGTCCTCGGCCCTCGGTCAGAAGGGGGTACGTATGCGCGAGAGCCATTTCCACAAGGAGACCTCCCCTCCCTGACCTGTGCGAATGATTTGGGCGGCCTGACGGGCCTCCTCGTGGGCCACCAGCGTGGCCATGAGGGCAGCAATTTCGGGATGCAGTTCCCGCAGGCTGTCTTCCTCCTCCATGGAGAAGCGTTCTTCCACGAACCGGGTGTCGAAGTGGCCGGCCAGGAAGCGATACTGGGACAGCAGGCGTTGGTGGAAGGGGATGTTCGTCTTAATGCCCAGGATTTTGTACTCGTCCAGGGCCCGACGCATCCGCAGGATGGCCTGGGCCCGATTCTCGCCCCACACGATGAGCTTGGCGATGAGGGGGTCGTAGTAGGGGGTGATTTCCATACCGGTGAACACGCCCGTGTCTACCCGGACGCCCGGGCCGGTGGGCGGGCTGTGGTAAAGGATTCTGCCTGTAGAGGGCAGGAAGTTGTTGTAGGGGTCTTCGGCGTTGATGCGCGCTTCGATGGCCCAGCCCGACATGCGGATGTCCTTCTGGCTGTAGCGCAGGGCGCGTCCCCGGGCGATGCGAATTTGCTCCTTCACAATGTCGATTCCGGTCACGGCTTCGGTCACCGGGTGTTCCACCTGAATGCGGGTGTTCATCTCCAGGAAGTAGAAGTTCTTGTCCTTGTCCATCAGGAACTCGACCGTGCCCGCGTTTACATAGTCCACAGCCCGGGCCGCGCGTATGGCTACCTCTCCCAGGCGCCGACGCAGGTCTTCGTCCTTATCCACGAAGGGGGAAGGGGCTTCTTCCAGAAGTTTCTGATGGCGACGTTGAATGGAGCATTCCCGCTCGCCCAGGTGGATGATTTGGCCAAAGGCATCGGCCAGAATCTGGACCTCGATGTGGCGCGCACCCTCGATGAGCTTCTCCAGGTACACCCGGTCGTCCCCGAAGGCCGCCTTGGCCTCCTGGCGGGCGAGTTGCAGGGCCGAGGGCATCTCCTCGGGAGTGCGCACGATGCGCATGCCCTTGCCGCCGCCACCCGCCGCGGCCTTAATCATCACCGGGAACCCGATGCGGTGGGCCGCTTCCACCAGTTCCTCGTCCCGCAGGTCTTCGGTGGCCTTGGTGCCGGGAACCACGGGAACGCCTGCCGCCTCCATACGGGCCCGGGCCTGCATCTTGTCCCCCATGGCCGCGATGGATTGGGGCGATGGTCCGATGAAGACGATACCTTCATCCCGGCAGGCCTGGGCGAATTCGGCGTTCTCCGCCAGAAAGCCATAACCGGGATGAATGGCCTGGGCGCCGCTTTTCTTGGCGATCTCCAGGATGCGTTCGATGTTCAAATAGGATTCCTGCGCCGGGGGTGGGCCCAGGTAGTAGGCCTCGTCGGCATAACGCACATGGAGCGCGGTGCGGTCCACATCGGAGTACACGGCGACGGTGGATAGGCCTAATTCCCGACAGGCCCGCAGAACGCGTACGGCGATTTCCCCTCGATTGGCGATGAGCACTTTGGTGAACATGGAAACCCTCACTCCCACATAAGCGTTATCTGGATTATACCGGTTGCGGTATGATGGAGGACGTACGGTCCCCTCCTTTATAACCGGACCATGGAGGTTTTGATGCGCATTCGATGGCGGGTTCTCCTGGCTTTCACTTTGCTCACCAGTGTTTGGGCGATGTTCTTCCCGCGGCAAGTGTATGCGGTGGAAACCTGCACGGATTGGGCCTACGAACTTATCAATTTGGTCAACAATCTGCGGGCCAGTTTGGGGCTTCCGGCGTATTCCATCCATCCTATCGTCATGGCCGTGGCCCAGGGCCATAGCGAGTACCAGGCCACCATTGATACCCTGACCCATGAAGGCCCGGGGGGCAGTCGTCCCAAGGACCGGTTGCGGGCTGCGGGTTACGGGAATGGACAGCACATCCTGGTTTCGGAAAACATCGCCTGGGGATACAACATGCCTCCCCAGGGCGCCATGGACTTGTGGATTCCCTCCTCCATTCACTACTACACCATGACCATTCCCCAGCCCCGCCACGTGGGCGCTGGATGTGCCACTTCGGCGACGGGGAAGACGTACTATACCCTGATGGCCGCCTGGTATACCGGAGCCGGTTCGGGCGAAGCCCCTGCGCCCATGCCCACCACGATGCCTACAGCGACGCCCACCGGTCCCACTCCTACACCCACGGCCGTGCCCGTGCTTCCCTCGACCCCCCGGCCGGATGGCGCGGTGATTCACATCGTCCAGCCAGGCCAGACCCTGATGATGATTGCGTTGTCTTATGGTGTGTCCCTGGAGCGCATCCTGGAGTTGAATGGATTGACCCGAGATAGCCTCATTTACCCCGGTGACGAAATAATCATTGTGCCCCCCCTTACCGTGTCTCCGACCTTCCCTCCGGCCACGTCCACCCCTTCGTTTACTCCTTCGCCCACCCTTACGTTGTCTGCCGTGACCTCTGCCGTGCCGACCCCAGCTCCCTCCTCGTCCCCCTCGATGACGCCTACGCCGGATGTGGCGGGTGTGTCCATGGGGACTGTGGCACCAGGAGGTCCGGGCCTACCGCCCTTCTGGGTCTTTTTGATTACGGTGGGGGGATGGGTCGTCATGGTAGGGCTGGGATGGGCCCTGGTGACCTATCGAAGCCGGGGGTAAAGATGGGCGTGTGAGGCCTTGCCCTCTCAGACCGGATATACAGCCTGCATCCTTGTGGTTCGCGAGTATAATGGCTGTGAATTCGGTGGTACAAGGAGCAGGGGTATGTCCCAGGCCCAGCCCTGGCTTGAAGACAAAGCGTTTCGGGAATACTTGAAGACTTTGGTAAGCGAGATGGTCGCGGAGTTCGTTCGCGAAAACGAGCTTCGCGCCCGTGAGCTTTCCCTCCTTGAACGGGTGGTGCGGGTTGAGGAGGAATTGAAAGCCTTGCGGGAAATCGAAACGGCCCGCTTTGAGGCCATGGAGAAACGCTTTGAGGCCCTGCAACGGGAAATGAATGCCCGCTTTGAGGCCATGGAGAAGCGCTTTGAGGCCTTACAACGGGAAATGAACGCCCGTTTCGAAGCAGTGGAGAGACGCTTGACCTTTACCCAATGGATGATGGGAATAGGGTTTACCTTTTTAGCTCTGCTCATTACCCTGGGGAACTTCCTGCTGAGATAGGGAAAACAAAGGATAGTTGTGGTGCGAGGGCGAAGCCGTTGTACCACAACTTATACCAACTCTTCCACGAAGTGGAACAATTAGGACGAAGAACGGAACAAAGGACGACCCGGCCATGGGATGATACAGTCCGATATCCATCCCTGTTGTTTTACACCCCTGAATTGTGGAGAGATTTTACCAATTCGCGCAGGCCTCTCGGGGTACTGGACCGCAGAAAAAGGCTGACGGCCGTCGGCCGACCGCAGTCGGCGAATTTTGGTCCTGTGCCCGGTTAGGACTACCCGTACAATCGTCCTACTTTACGAAAGATATTGTATTACGTCAAGGCTCGGGTTCCTCGGCCGGGGGAGAAGACGTGGACGCGTCCATGTCCAGGGCCAGGGATTGGAGGATGTCCTCGGTAGTGGCTTTCTCCTTACGAGCGCCTGGAACAGGGGTACCGCAGTACGGACACAGAGTCCAGGCCAGTTCCATGAGTTTGCCACATTGGTGACATACCTTCTTGAGGCGGGTAAAGCAGGTCGGGCAGACCATCCAATCCGGTTGCACCCGGCGGGTACAGCCGGGGCAGCGCTGGACATCTTCCAGGGATTCCAACAGGGCTTCTTCTTCCAGGGCCTTTTGGTATTCCTCTTCCAACGTGTTCCGGGGACGCAAGAGCAGGTAGATGACCACGCCCGGGAGGAAGAGGACAGCCACGGTGAGCGCGGCCAGCCACGCGGCCCAGGGGTCCCTGTGACGGGCCCGCATATCCCGATAGGTCCAGAGGATGAGGGCCAGCCATAAAGCCGCGAGGAAGGCGCCGGCCCAGGCCGTCAGCACCCAGAGGGCGTCCTGTAGGAAGGTGGGAGGGAAGGTGCTCATGCGTCAACCCTCATTGGAACATACGCATCAACCCCGAAAGGCCCGTGCGCTGGAGTTGTTTCATCATCCGCTTCATCTGGCGATATTGTCGCAGCAGCTGGTTGACATCCTGTACTGTGGTCCCGGAGCCTCGAGCGATGCGCCGCTTGCGGCTGGCGTTGATGATGTCCGGTCGCCGTCGCTCTTCGGGGGTCATGGAGTTGATGAT
>WFUL01000212.1 GCA_015484985.1 Anaerolineales bacterium
GGCGCGGCCCTGGCCCGGCGCCTGGCCGGTGAGGGCTACCGCGTGGCCTTATTGGCCCGCCGCGGTCCGGCCATGGAGGAACTGGCCCGGCTCCTCAACGAACGATATGGTGAAGACACGGCCCGGGTTTACGTCCACGACGTCACCCGCTACGAAGACGTCCCCCGCCTGTTCCATCGCATCCTCCAGGAGATGAGCCGGGTGGACGCGGTCCTCTACGTGGCCGGAGTCATGCACCGGGTGGACCTGGAGGAGTTCGACTTTGCCAAGGACCGGGAGATGCTGGAGGTCAACCTGCTGGGCGCGGTGGCCTGGCTGGGTCAGGCGGCCCTGTATTTCCAGGGCCTGGGCCACGGTCATATCGTGGGCATTTCCTCCATCGCCGGAGACCGGGGTCGGGTGGCCAATCCCGCCTATCACGCGGCCAAAGCGGGCCTGACCACGTACCTGGAATCCTTGCGGAACCGGCTCAGCCGGCGGGGGGTCCACGTGCTCACCGTCAAGCCCGGTTTCGTGGATACCCCCATGCTGGCCAACGCGCCCCGGAAGAAGCTCTTCTGGGTCATCTCCCCCGACCAGGCCGCGGCGGACATCGTGCGGGCGATGAAGAAGGGCAAGCAGGTCATTTACACGCCGGCCCGGTGGCGTTGGGTCGCCCTGGTCATCCAACACATCCCCTCGTTCATCTTCCGGCGGCTTTCCTTCTGAGGTGAACCCTATGGCGGCTTCCCGGACCCGTTCCCGCAAGCGTGCGCGCGTCCATCCCTGGACGGACGCTCCCCCTTTGTCCTGGGACCGCTGGCAGCGGGCCTTCAACTTCGGCCGGTCCACCTGGCGGCCTTCCTGGGTGGTACGTCCTACCCAGGTGGACGAAGTGGCCGCGCTGCTGGATTGGGCCGAGAAGCACGGTTGGCGGGTGGCCTTACGGGGCGCGGGCCGGAGCTACGGCGACGCCTCCCTGGGGGAAGGGCACATCCTTCTGGACCTCACCCGCATGAACCGCATTCTGGACTGGGACCCCGAGACGGGTCTGCTCACGGTGGAGCCGGGGGTCACGGTCGAGCAGATTTGGAAGTATTGCCTGGAGGACGGTTGGTGGATGCCCGTGGTCCCCGGGACCATGTTCCCCACCATGGGTGGAATGCTGGCCGTTAACGTCCACGGCAAGAACAACTGGAAAGCGGGCACTTTGGGGGAACACGTTCGTTCTTTGACCCTGCTGACGCCCACCGGGGAAACCCACACCCTGACCCCGCAGGACACCCCCGAAGCCTTTTACGGGGTCATTGGCGGGCTGGGCGTTCTGGGCGTAATCACTTCGGTCACCCTGCAAATGAAACGGGTGTACTCCGGCGACCTGGAAGTCCAGGCCTGGGCCGTATCCAACCTGGAGCAGGCTTTACGGGACCTGGACGAGGCCAAGGACCGTTTCGACTACGTGGTGGCCTGGCTGGACGGTCTGGCCGGTGGACGGGCCCTGGGTCGGGGACAGATTCACGTGGCCCGTTACCTGGAACCCGGCGAGGACCCCCATCCTGCCCGCACCTTGCGGGTGGAGCACCAGGAGTTGCCCGAGACCCTCTTCGGCGTCTTCCCCAAAAGCGTGCTGTGGCGGTTCATGCGCCTGGGGATGCACCGACCGGGGATGCGCCTGGTGAACCTGGGGAAATACCTGGTGGCCCGTACGGTGAGCCACCACAAGATCTACCGGCAGTCCCTGGTGGCCTTCAACTTCCTGCTGGATTACATCCCCCATTGGGAACGGTCCTACGGTTCCGGTGGCATGATGCAGTTCCAGTTGTTCGTACCCAAGGGACAGGCCTACGACGTGTTCCGGGAAGTGTTGCGCATCAGTCGGCGGGAGGTGCCCACGTATCTAGCCGTGCTCAAGCGCCATCGTCCGGACAACTTCTTGCTGAGTCACGGCGTGGATGGGTACTCCCTGGCCCTGGACTTCCCCGTGCGGCCGCGGCAGATGCCCCGGTTGGCGGCCATGCTGGATACTTTCCATCACTTGGTGCTTCAGGCTGGCGGGCGTTTTTACTTCGCCAAGGACGCGTCGGTCACGCCTCAGGTGGCCCTGGCCTTTTTGGGGGAAGAGACGGTACGCCGCTTCTTCGCCCTGAAGGACCGGTATGACCCTCAGGATGTGCTGCAAACCGCGCTGTACCGGCGGGTCTTCCTTCCTCTGCGGGAAATGTTGTCCCTCCCGCGACCGGGTCCGGGTGGGAACGGTTCCCCAAGAAGGTAACCGCGGACGATGAGCCGGAACACCCTTCGGGAACGCATTTTCCACTGGCTCCTGCGCACGACGGGCATCGATGATGAACGGCGGCGGGAAGTGCGCCGTGCTCTAAGGGAGGCGGTGCATCCGGACTTCGATTATTTCGCCATGGTGGTGCTTTCCTCCATCATCGCCACCCTGGGGTTGCTTATGGATTCCGCGGCTACGGTCATCGGAGCTATGTTGGTCGCGCCTCTGATGTCCTCGGTGCTGGCCCTGGGTTTTGCCGCGCTTATCGGTGACCGAGAACTTTTCCAGCACAGCGCTCAGACGCTGGCCCAGGGAGCCGTCATTGCCATAGGCGTGGCCCTGGGATTAAGCGCCTTGAACCTCTGGCTTCCCCTAGCCCCTTTACAGGAACTGCCTCGACAGGTGCTTCTACGCACCCGCCCGGGGCCTATGGATTGGGGCGTGGCCTTGGCTGGGGGTGCGGCTGCAGCGCTGGCCGTAGCGTTGCCCCAGATTTCCCCCACCCTGCCGGGCGTGGCCATCGCCACTGCGCTGTTGCCGCCCTTGTGCACGGTGGGCGTGGGCCTGGCCGTCCGCCAGTGGTCCATCGCCGGAGGCGCGTTCCTCCTCTTCCTGACCAATGCGGTGACCATCGCCTTCGCTTCCATGGCCGTCTTCTACCTGCTGGGGTTCGGCCCCACCCTGCCCGACGGTTCACCCCAATGGAACGAAGTTCCTCGCTCACTGCGCATGTCTGCCTTTCTGGCTATCCTGTTGCTGCTCCCTTTGCTCTACATGAGCGTGCAATACGTTCGGCAGGCCACGCTGGTGCGGGAGATTCGGGACATTACCCGGGAAGAGGCGCAACGACTGGATGCGGAAGTGACCGAATTGCTCATCCTTTCCGAAGACCCGGTGCGCCTCAATCTTACGGTGCGGGTGGAACGTCCGCTGGCTTATCAGCAAGTCGTGGACATGCAGCGACGGATTGCCACCCGATTGCAAAGACCCGTTTCCATTGTGGTTTTCCAGGTTCTGGCAGCCCGGTTGGACCCTCTGGTGCCCCCGACGCCTACACCCACACCTACAC
>WFUL01000213.1 GCA_015484985.1 Anaerolineales bacterium
CCCTCATGGTATACAGGTGAGGCCACGGTGCCCCGCCCCAACCGAAAGCGCCAAAGGACCCATCCGCTTTCCGCGTCCAGGGCGTAGACCTGGGCGTCGCGTGAAGCGAAATAGACGGTGTCCTCGGTACCCACAGGGGAAGACGTGATGGCCCGGCGGGCACGGCTGCGCCAGAGCAGTTTTCCTTCCGTGTTGAGGCAGAAGAATTCTCCGTCTTCGTTGCCGAAGTAAAGACGTTGCTTCATCACCCAGGGTGTGGAACGAACGGGCATGCCGGAGGGGAAGCGCCACAGTAGACGACCCGTTGGGGCATGAAGAGCATAGAGATAGCCGTCGTCGGAGCCGATATAGAGCATATTGCCATGGAGACGGGGGGTGGCCCTTACCGGGGCTTGGGTGGCGAAGGTCCAGACCATGGAGGCGTCATGGAGACGAACGGCGTACACGTGATGGTCTTCCGAGCCGAAGAAGACCATCCGTCCATCGCTAACGGGACGGGACACAATTCCCCCTCGGGTCGCGAACTTCCAGACCAAGGTCCCATCGACCACGTTCAGGGCGTATAGGTTGAAGTCGTACGACCCGATGAGCACGATACTCCCCTGTACCCAGGCCGTAGAACGAATTTCATCTTCACAGGCAAAGACCCACACCGGTTTGGGCGCAGGCGCAATCATACCTGTGGGAATGGAGCGGGTATCGGGGGGTAAGGTCGTGGGCAGGACCTGGGTGTCCAAATTGAGGTTCTTGGTTATGGCTCCTGTCTCGGTGAATTTTCGCGTTGGGGGTGCTTCTCGGCTTGCAGCACCGGGAAAGACACGGGTTTCTCCCTCACCGTAACGCGTTTCCAGAATCGCTACCAAAGTCTCTTTCATTTCCGCGGCGCTTTGGAAGCGGTCTTCCGGTCGATAGGCCAGAGCCTTGTACACTGCGGCTTCTAGCTCGGGTGAAACGTTGGGGTTGATTTGGCGGATGGGGCGCTCCGCGAAGGAGAAGGGCGGCTCCCGGCGCGGGTCCTTCCTGGTCAGCAAATGGTGCAATGTGGCACCCAACGCGTAGATATCCACCAAGGGGGTCAGAATACCCCGGTATTGCTCAGGAGGCGCATAGCCCTCCGTTCCGATAATCGTTCCCCGGGCGTGTGGGTCGAACAAGCGGGCAATACCAAAGTCGATCAATACCAGGTGGTTGTCCGGCCGTATCATGATGTTGGCGGGTTTAAGGTCCCGAAAGATGATAGGTTGCGGCCGGGTATGGAGGTAATGCAGCACGTCGCACAGTTCAATACCCCATCGTAGGACTTGTTGCTCGGGGAAGAAACCAGAAGTTTCTTCAATCACGCGGTCCAGGGTCTTGCCTTCAATGAATTCCAATACCAGGTAAGCCCGGTTACCCAAGGTGAAGTAGTCGTAGACCACCGGGACTGCGGGATGGCGTAATTCGGCGAGGAGATGGGCCTCTCGCTCGAAGGCGGCCACAATACGATCCCGTTCCCGGGGACGGGGTACGGTCATTTCCTTGACCGCCACCCATCGTTCCGACTGGGGGAAATGCCAATCTCGGGCTTTGTAGACAATGCTCATGCCCCCTCGACCTAAGACGTCCACGATTTCGTAACGGTCCAGGAGGCGGGTTCCGATGGCGAGTTTGGCACGCGTTTTGGTCGGTTTGGGCTTGGCCATGCAGGTGTCCTACAAGCGGATCTGTTATTAGAATTATACTGCAAACCCCGGGTGCAATTGAATCAAATGCAGCCCCCGGGTGCACTCAAGCGTTGCCCCCAGGGTTCTGAGCCTGATAAAGCCTGCGCGCCACACAGGAAAAATGCTCCTTCTTGCAGGATGATTTCACCTGAACAAGAAAAAGCCCAGTGATTGGTGAAAGCACACACATTTTGTACATGAGCCTCTGGTCCTTGTGCGTGAAGAGGGAGATGAGGGTATACTATGGGCCGAAACTCCAAAGGCGAGGAATGAGCAGATGTCCCAACACGGACCGGTTCGAACCCGTTTTGCGCCTTCTCCCACAGGCTGGTTGCACATCGGTGGCGCCCGTACGGCTTTGTATTCCTTCCTCCTGGCCCGCCAGGCGGGCGGCCAGTTCATCCTGCGTATCGAAGACACCGACCGCAAGCGTTACGTCCCGGGGTCCGAAGAGGACCTGATGGAAGGTCTGCGGTGGCTGGGCCTGGAATGGGACGAAGGTCCCGACAAGGGAGGCCCCTATAGCCCCTATCGACAGTCCGAACGCAAGGACATCTACCGCCGTTATGCCGAAGAACTGGTGTCCAAAGGCCACGCGTACTACTGCTTCTGCACCCCTGAGCGCCTGGCTCGACTTCGAGAAGAACAGCGCCGTCGCAAGCTTCCGCCCCGCTACGATGGCCTCTGCCGCCGTTTGGACCCGGAAGAGGCCCGGCGGCGAGTAGAGGCGGGCGAGCCCCATGTGGTCCGCTTCAAGGCACCGCGGGAGGGCACGGTTACGGCTCATGACCTCATCCGGGGGGACATCACGGTGGCGAACAAAGACATTGACGATTACATTTTGCTGAAGTCCGACGGTTATCCCACTTACCACCTGGCCGTGGTGGTGGATGACCATTTGATGCACATCACTCACGTGCTTCGGGGCGCGGAGTGGCTGGGAACCTTTCCCCTGCACGTCCATTTGTATCGGGCCTTTGGCTGGCCGGAACCCGTTTGGGTCCATCTCTCCACCTTCCTCAAGCCCAGTGGCAAGGGGAAAATCAGCAAGCGGGACGCGGACATCTTTCGAAAGGACCACAAATCGGTGCTCATTCGAGACCTGAGAGATTTTGGCTATCTCCCCGAGGCGGTGAACAACTGGATGGCCCTGATGGGTTGGAGTTATGACGACCGGACCGAGTTCTTTACTCTGCAGGACCTCATTGAGAAATTCTCCCTGGAACGGGTCAAGCCCTCTCCGGCCGCGGTGAACTTCTCGAAACTGGACCACTTCAACGGCCTGCATATTCGGGCCCTGGCTCCTGAGGAACTGGCCCGCCGCTTGGTACCCTTCTTCCAAAAGGCCGGGTACAAGGTCGTCTCGGAGGACCTGCTTCCCCTCATCCCCATCATCCAGACCCGGCTGACCACCCTGGAGGACGGTCCCCAACTGGCCGGCTTTTTTTTCCAGGAGGACATCGAACACCCGGCCCAGGACCTCATCGGTGATAAGATGGACGCCGCATCCTCTTATCAGGCCCTGTTGCAGGTCTACCGGCGCCTGGAAGCCTTGGATCCCTGGAACACGGAGACCATCGAGCGGGTTCTGCGGGGCCTGGTGGAGGAGTTGGGTCTCAAACCCCGGCAGCTTTTTGGCATCGTGCGGGTCGCGGTGACGGGGCGGCGGGTCAGTCCTCCCTTGTTTGAGACCATGGCCCTGTTAGGAAAGGAGAAGTGCCTGCGGTGGATGAAGAAGGCCCTGGCCGTATTAGAGGGACTTCAGGCCCCAGAATCCTCTCCATAGGAAGGCGGTCCCCATGGCCCTAACCATCACCGTGGCCACGTCTCCCAAACCCTTCACCGACCCCTTGATTCGCCTCATCCAGACCAACGCCCTGCGAAACTGGAAGGCCCTGGGGCTGGAGGTGTTGCTTTTCGGAGATGAAGACGGGGTTGAGGCGGTGGCGGCATCTTTGGGGATACACCACGTTCCCCAGGTGGCGCGTAATGCCTGGGGAACGCCCTTGCTTTCGGATATCCTCCACCAGGCCCGGGCCCAAGGGCAGGGGGATTGGGTCATGCTGGCCAATGCGGACATCCTGTTTACCCCCTGCCTCTGGCAGGCTGTGCAGGCCCTGGA
>WFUL01000214.1 GCA_015484985.1 Anaerolineales bacterium
AAAGAATCCCATCCACCTGCCGAGCCATCTGCAAAACGGCTTCGGGTAACGCCGTTCCTCGCTTCTCGAAAACGGCAAAACCGGCTTCCCCCCAATGAACCTCCACTTGGGGAACCAACTTCTGCAAGATCTCCACCGCGGGCGGAATCACCTCCTGACCAATACCATCACCGGGCAATGCCAGAACCTGCCATAGAGACATGGATGCATGGCCTCCAAAAACGTTTTGGAAATTATAACGCTTCAACGGAGGCGACTGCGCGGCCCCCAGGGCGATTTCTTTTGCGCCTATTTGCATCTCTCGCGTAGTCCTGGGCCCGGTCAGATGAGAACCGAGCTCAGGACCATAAGGAAGAAAGAATTTGTGTGGGGCGGCTTCGCCGCCCCACACAAATTTATTTTTTCCCTGCGGTCCCGATCCCGAGGAGGCCTGCGCGTCACGTGGCAAATCACCTTGAAAAGGCCGGGTTTTGTAAGAACGTGCAAAAACCCTGCACCAGCAGGCCCACACATCTTGGATGAGGCGTATGGACACGATAGAATGAGATTGTTCCTCTCGGCCATTGAGGCTGACAAACGGGCTCAGCAAAGGAGGATAGCCTATGGTCAGGAAACCGGAAATCTACGTCAGTACCGATGTGGAAACCGACGGTCCCATACCCGGCCCGCATTCCATGCTCTGTCTGGCCTCTGCGGCTTACCTGCCGGATAAGACCTTGATTGGGACCTTTTCCGCCAATCTGGAACCCTTGCCCGGTGCGAAACCGCATCCCAAAACGATGAAGTTCTGGTCCCGGCACCCGGAAGCCTGGAAGAAGTGTCGGGTAAACGCCCGGCCTCCGGAAGAGGTCATGCGGGAGTACGTGGCCTGGCTTAAAGCCCTGCCCGGTCGGCCCGTGTTCGTCGGTTACCCGGTGACTTTTGACTTCATGTTCGTTTACTGGTACCTCATCCGCTTCGTAGGGGAAAGCCCATTCGGTTTTGTTGGACTGGACATCAAAACATATGCGATGGCCATGCTCAAACGACAGGAATATCGAGGATGTGTGAAGCGCAAATTCCCCAAGCGCTGGTTCGATCCTCATCCTCATACCCATGTGGCCCTGGACGATGCCATTGAACAAGGGGCGCTCTTCTGCAATATGCTGGCGGAAAATCTGGGTCATGACCGGGAAACATGAGTTTCGGGCCTTCCATGTCTGGCGTTGACTTCGATGGTTATTGAGAGGCAGAACCCTAAAGAGGGTTTCCTCATAACCATGAGGCCAACCCTCCCGCATCCAGAATCTCCCGGGCCAGTCCTTCCGGCGCGCGAAAAGGGAAGATGCCCGCGGGCAATTCCACCACACCCGTCTCCCAATGGATGACCACAGGGTCGCCGGGCCGGGCCGCATCCACGGCCTGGGGACTTTCCAACACGGGCAGGCCCTGGTTCACCGCGTTCCGGTAGAAAATCCGGGCGTAGGACTTGGCCACCACCGCGGCCACACCCGCGTACTTCAGGCAGGTCACCGCCTGCTCGCGGGAACTGCCGTGACCGAAGTTTTCCCCCACAAAGAGCACGTCCCCCGACCGGACTTTGCGAGCAAAGGAGGGATCCACGTCCTCCATCGCGTGCGCGGCGATTTCCTCCCGGGTGCGCAGGGTGTAGGTGTACTTGCCGGGGAAGATTTCATCGGTGCTGATGTGGTCGCCGTACACCCAGGCCCGACCCCGGACAGGTTCCCGGCCCGGCCAGGGGGTGGGTTTCCCCACCGGCCCCGGGGGAGGCGGCGGTTGCACCACTTCCACCCCAGGGTCGTCCGGCGCCTCCAGGTCGGCTTTAGGGGAAGTGATGTACCCGGACGCCGCGCTCGCGGCCACGATCTCCGCGGAAGCCAGGTAGATTTCCGCATCGGGCTGGCCCATACGGCCCCGGAAATTGCGGTTGGAAGTGGAAAGCACCACGTCTCCGGGTTCCGGTACGCCGAAGTGATTCCCCATGCACGGCCCACATCCTGGCGTACCGATGAGGGCCCCGGCTTCGATGAGGGTCTGGATGTACCCCCGCTTCAAGGCCTCCTCCAGCACCCGGCGAGAAGCCGGAACCACAATCAACCGCACGTTAGGATGCACCCGCCGGCCCCGGAGCACAGCCGCGGCCCGGGCCAGGTCCTCCAGCCGGCCGCCCGCGCACGTGCCGATGAAGGCCATGGTGATGGGCCGGCCCAGCACCGCTTCCAGGGGACGACCGTCATCCACCCGATGGGGCAGGGCCACAAAGGGACGCACCCTGTCCAGGTACAACCGATAAACAGCCCGGTAAGTCGCGTGCGCGTCGGGGCGTAGTTCGTGGGCTAGGGCCCGCTCTTCGGGGGTGCCGCCGCCCAAGTAGGCCCAGGTAACCTCGTCGGGTGGGATGTACGCGCTCTTTGCACCCGTTTCGGCCATGAGGTTGGTCAGGGTCATGCGGTCGCTGGGGGAAAGGGTGGTCAGGCCCGGCCCCGCGAACTCGACCGCGGCGTAACGCGCGCCCGCCGCGCCCAGCGCGGCCACCAGGGTCAGCGCGGCGTCCCGGACCGTGGCCCCGCGAGGCAACCAGCCCACCACGTCCACCCGGATGCTCTCCGGGACCCGGAGCCAGGTGCGTCCGGTGGCCCAGAGCGCGGCCATTTCCGTACGGCCCACGCCCGCCGCGAACGCACCCAGCCATCCCTGGTGCAGGGTATGGCTATCCGCGCCCAGGAGCACCTGACCGGGACGCACCAGCACCTGCTCGGCAATCACCTGGTGGGAGATGCCGGTGCCCACGTCGAAGAAGTGGCGGACGCCCTGCTCCCGCACGAAGGTCCGGATTTCCCGGTGGTTCTGGGCGTGCCGGGCCGTGGGCGGCGGCGCGGCATGGTCCAGCACGATGAGGAGCCGTTCGGGATGGACAACCCGGTCGCGACGTAGGTCTTCCCGGAAGATGCGGGCAATGGCCGCGGTATTGTCGTGGGAAAGGAGCCAGTCGGGTTCCACGGTGACGATGTCTCCGGGACGAACCTCGCCCTGAGCGGACCGATGGGCCAGCATCTTTTCGACAAAGGTCATGGCCATGGGGACCTCTCCTGTCGTCGGTCGTCGTTCGTCGGTCGTCGGTCGTTGGGTCGTCGGTCGTTGGGTCGTTTGTTGGCGTGGGCATCTTGGTGTGGGCTGCGCACAGCGCACCGCGGGCCTCGGTTCGGTCGATGGTCGTCGGTCGTGGTGTGCGTCGAGGTTATACTTGTCTCCATCCCCACCCGGAGGTGAAGTCGATGGCGGAAAAACACCGGTTCCCCTGGGCGTCCACCTTCTTGCTGGCCTTTGGCTTCTTCGGCATCAGCCTGGTCTGGCCCATTTTCAACAACTACGTGCCCTTGATTCTGGCCGAACGGGGTGTAGCACCGGCCCTCATCGGGTTCATTCTCACCTGGGACAACTACTTCAACATCTTCGTGCAACCCGTCGCCGGCGCGCTCTCGGACCGCACCCGAACCCGCTGGGGACGACGCATCCCCTGGCTCATGGTGGGCGCACCCCTGGCCGCGGCGGCCTATGTGGCCATTCCCTGGGCGCCTACTGTGGGACTCATGATGCTGGTCATCGGTCTGGCCAACTTCGCGCTGGCCCTGTTTCGCGCGCCCACCATCGCGCTGCTGGGGGACCTTTTCCGACCCGAAGAGCGCAGTCAGGCCAACGGTGTCATCAACTTCATGGGCGGCGTGGGGGCCATCCTGGCTTTCCTGGTGGGAGGGTGGCTGTACGAGACGGTCAACGCCTCCCACGGACAGCGCCTGGCCGAAGCCGCGCCCTTTGCCTTTGGCGCGTTCATGCTGCTTCTGGCAGCGGCCGTGGTGGTGATTTGGATTCGAGAACCCGAGGCCCCTGCCGCTCCCACCGAAGAACGGGCTTCCCTTGCCGACATCTGGCAGGCCCTGCGTAAGGGGCAGGGCGGCTGGAAACCCGGCTTTTGGAAACTCATGGCCGCGCTGGTCGCCTGGTTCTGGGCCTACAGCATCCTGGAAGCCTGGCTGTCGTCCTTCGGGAAGTTCACCCTGGGACTTTCGCCGGGGAAAATCGCCATGTACACCGCGGTGCTTCCCCTGGCCTTCGTGGCCACGGCCATTCCCGCGGGGCTCATCGGCGGCCGCCTGGGCCGACGACGCACCATTTTGTTGGGCTTGCTGCTCCTCATCCCCCTGCTCTTCCTGGGAATGGGCGTGGGGAGCGCCGTGCAGTTGATGGGCCTCCTGGCCCTGCTGGGCTTCGCCTGGGCCCTGGTCAACGTGAACAGCCTGCCCCTGGTGTACGATTTCGGCCCGCCGGAGCGCATCGGCCTGCTGACGGGCCTGTACTACATCGCCTCCAACCTGGCGCTGGTCCTGGGACCCGCCTTCATGGGCCTGCTTCTGGAGCACATGCTGGTAGGCCGGTATGAGGCCATCTTCCCCGTGGCCGGAGCCGGGATGCTGGCTGCCGCGCTGTTCATTCTGGCCCTGCCTGAGCCGGCATCGTAGCCCGTGTTCGAAACCCAATCGAACACCTCCTCATCCCCGTACACGTAGAAAGGTCTCGGGGGCCGACGTCGCCGGATACAGCCGCTCTTCAAGGCGGAACGCGTCCTCCGGCGGGCGGACCCGCTTCCTCAAACCGAATTCCTCAGCCAGGTCCAGCAGCACCCGGGCAGGAGACGCCTCCGGCACCCGGTCGTAGACCACCTCCTTGAAGCGGCGGGCAATCTCCCGCGCGGTGGCTTCGTCCAGGTCGAAGTAATGCACCTCGCCCAGGAAGTAACGGATGATGTTCCAGCCCGAAAGGGGACCGAGCAGGATGTCCCGATGGTTCACGCCGAAGAGGGCCAGGGGCATGGCTTCATACGTGCTCGCGTGTTTGAGCACGGCCTGTTGATGCACCCCCGCGGTGTGGGTGCGGTTGGTCAGGCTCACCGGCTCCTTGAAGGGGACCAGCATATGGAGCTTATCGGCCACCAGCACGTTGAGGGGGTAGGAGAGGTGAATCTGATAGGGCAGCACCTGCTCGTAGTCCTCTTCCAGGAAGAGGTTGAACAGCAGCGCGGTCATGGACGTGATGCCCGAACGCTCGCCGATGCCCAGCACGGTGGTATCCACGAACTGCGCGCCGGCCCGCACCGCGGTCAGGGCATTGACCAGGGCGAAACCCCGGTCGTCATGGAAATGGACTTCCAGGGGGGTATCGGGGTAGCGTTCCCGAAAGGCCCGTACCCGCTGGGCAACCAGGTCAGGCGTGGCCACGCCCACGGTATCGGGCATGCCCAGCCGGTCTACATAAGGGACCACCTCGTCATACACCCGGAAGAGGTCCTCCAGCGAGGTACGGAAGGCGTCCTCACCGCTGAAGCGAAGCCAGATATGGGGTCGGTGGCGTCGCAGGTCTTCCAGGAGACGGCGGGCGCGGCGGGCCACCTCATCCAAGGCTTTGCCGTGATTGTAGCGCTGGGCCAAGGCCGAGGTGCCCATGTAGATATGCAGGCCGTCAAAGCCCGCCCGCAGCGCGCTTTCGATATCGCGTGGATGGGCGCGCACGTGGGCCACCAGGAAGGCGTGGCCGTGCTGGGGCGCGAGTTCGTCCCGCAGGGCCTTGAGGGCCTGAACGTCCTCGGCTTCCCGCGGGCTGACCACAGGGGCAAAAAGTTCGATGAATTTGACGCCGTACAGAATCAGACCCCGGAGGATATCGAGTTTATCCTGGCGGGAAAAGTGGTACTTAGCGTAGTCGTGTAGCAGGGGTGACTGCTGACCCTCGCGCAAGGTGGTGTCCACGATTTCCAGAGGGCGGGGATGATAGTGTGGGATACCCATGGGCGAACCTCCTCCTTCCGGGCATTGGCGCGTGCCATAAAGAAAAAGCCCTCCGGCCGGTGACCGGAGGGCGGAAACTTTCCAAGACAGCAAACACCTACCCTTCCCCCGGACCGACCGCACGGAGGGCTTTCTCCTGCTTCTTGGCCTTCTTGGGAAGGGTAGACGGATACATGGCAAACATTCCGCAAAGGAGTTGCCCCTTTTGATACCCGCAAACGTCCGGTTTGTCAAGGGTCAAGGGTGTCTGCCGACGACGGTCGGCCGTCGGCCTGTCCACCTCATCGGTCCAGTCGCACCCATGAGAGTTCCCGGTCCCGAGCACCGAAGCGGTATTTGTACCCTTCGGCACCTCGCATAAAGTCCACACCCTCGTACCCACGGGAAATAGCCCATTGCAACATATGGGCCAACAACACCCAGCCCGGTGAGAGTTGCTTATACCTGGGATTCATGCCTGAATTGTAAATCCACAGCCGCTGGTGAAAGTCGAAACACAAGAAAGAGGCCGCCTTCTCACCACCCACTGTCAAGAAGGCAAGGAACAGCCACCCATGACCCAGGGCTTCACGGCAGATGGACCGCAGCCAAGCCCGCCGGGCAGGCGTAAAAAAGGCCGCCTTTTGCGGATGGGATTGCATGAGGGCGAACAACGCATCCAGTTCTGCATCCAGCGTTGCAGGGTCCGTGACCCGATACCAGCGCACCGGATGGGGATATCGATGGGCTCGACGCAACTTGCGCCGAATCTCGTGACGCTGCTTCTTTCCCACGTGATGGAGATAAGCCTCCCAGGAAGGGGGAAGGGCCAGGTAGGGAGCCACTTCACAAGGGCTCTCGGTGGACCTCAGTTCATACCGCGCCACCCAGTCCGCCACCGCCCGACGCAATGGGCTCTCAGGAAGCAGGTTCCACCATTCCCAGCGGCGCACCTCAGGAAACGCCGGGGACATGCCAAACAAAGATTCACCCAGGACCTGGAAAAAAGCCGTCTCCACCTCGGGTGTCACCAACACGTCCAGGAAGTCGGTCAGCCGGTGGCTTCCAATGAGCATCATGGTTGGACCATGGGAAGTGGGCGTGATGAAGAAAGGCGCTGCTGCCTGCAGCCGCCCTCGCTCATCCCGGTACACAGCGACCGCCAGCCGGCCCACCGGCCATTCCCCAGCACCCAGCGTTTCCCACCAGCGCCAGAGGTATTCATGGCGCAAAAAGGGCATCGGCAGGAGGGAGCGGTCCAACAGGGAGTTCCACTCCTCCACCATTCCAGCCCACACATCGGGTTCAGTGATCCAGGTCAACATGGTCTGCTCCTTGTCGGTGGACACGATGGTTGGGGGACATCCCAGGGAATTCTAACAAAGCCCCAGGAAATCGACGACGAACCTTTCGCCCTTGACGCATACCCATATCTCAAGCACCATCCCGTTTCTCACCCCAAGCGAAGGGCGTGTCGGATGAGCCAGCCAGACCCATCTCTACAAACCGTGAATAGTCCTGTCCGGACACAGGACTGCAGGAAGAAAGATAAATTGATGCAGCGGCGGCTTCGCCGCCGCTGCATCAATTTATCTCTCCTCTTTTGGTCCCGTGCCCGGACAGGACTACGCGAGATACGGGTATACGACAGCCCTTCCGCCCGTTTTCTGGTCCCACTGACACCTTCGGCGCTATAATCCCCTAAGGTGGTCTGCCCGATTCCAGACTGCCCGCTCGGGGGTCAGGGAAAACGCGTAGCAGGACATCTTCTTTTCGCGTCCCCACCCCCGTTCGCCATCACGTTTCAGGGATACACACGTATGCGTGCGTTGCTTCGCTTACTGCCCTTCTTGCGACCCTATTGGAAACGGATCATCCTGGCGGCCTTCAGCCTTCTGGCCCTGACGGCCGCCAACCTGTGGGTGCCGTATATCATCCAACAGGTCATCGATATCGGGTTGGCCCGACGAGACCGGGTCTACCTGACCCAAGCCGCTCTACTTATTCTGGGTATTGGCGTGGCTCGTGCGGGATTGCTCTTCGCCCGGCGGTATCTCACCGCCTGGGTTGCCCAACGGGTCACCTATGATTTGCGCAACCGAATTTATGCCCATCTCCAGCGTCTTTCCATCGGGTTCCACGATCGCACGCCCAGCGGTCAACTCATCAGCCGTACTATTGAAGACGTGCGCGCGGTGACCAACTTCCTGAATAGCGGTCTGGTGGAAATTCTCCAAATGGGCCTCATGTTCGCGGCCGCCCTGAGCATCATGTTCGCATCCAACTCCCGGCTGGCGCTGGTGGCCTCGCTTCCCCTCATTCCTCTGGTGCTGGTCGCCACCAACTTCGGCCAGAAGGTCACCCAACTCTTCTACCGGGTGGACCAGAGCATGGGAAAAATCACCGTACGGGTACAGGAGAACGTCGTGGGCGCTCCTGTGGTACGGGCCTTCGCCAGGGAACGTTACGAAATCGAACGCTTTGAAGCCAGCAATCGCGAACTCTACGATGCCCGGATCACCGTCATCGGTCAATGGGCGCGCGTCATGCCCACCACTTTCTGGCTCATCTCCATAGGCACCATCCTCATCCTCTGGTTCGGTGGACAGATGGTCCTTCGCGGCGAAACCACCCTAGGTGAAGTGGTGGCCTTCAATAGTTATTTCGTCCTCCTGGGGATGCCTGCCCGTCAACTGGTCTGGCTGGTAAACATGGCCGGAGAAGCCGCGGCCGGGGCCAAACGCATTTTCGAGGTTCTGGACACCCGTCCAGACATCCAATCACCCCCCAACGCGCGGCGCTTGCGGCCTCTGAAGGGTCGGGTGATCTTCGAGCACGTGTACTTCCGTTATCCCGGCGAATCTCACGACGCGTTGCAGGACATCCACCTGGACATTCCGCCCAACACCGTTGTTGCCCTCATCGGACCCACAGGAAGCGGGAAAACCACCCTCATCAGCCTCATCCCCCGTTTCTACGACCCCACCCAAGGACGAGTGCTCATTGACGGACACGACTTGCGAACTCTGGATTTGAGAACGCTACGGCGCCAAATCGGCATGGTGCTGCAAACGTCCCTGCTCTTCTCCACCACCATTCGGGAGAACATCGCCTACGGCCGACCCGACGCCACCGAGGAGGAAATCATCGCCGCGGCCAAGGCGGCTCAGGCTCACGAGTTCATCATGCGCATGCCCCAGGGCTATGACACGGTCGTGGGTGAGCGCGGGGTGACCCTCTCCGGAGGTCAACGTCAGCGCATTGCCATCGCCCGGGCGCTGCTCATGGATCCCCGCATCCTCATCCTGGACGACGCAACCTCCAGTGTAGACACGGAGACCGAACACCTCATCCTCCAGGCTCTCTTCCGTTTGATGGAAGGCCGAACCACCTTCATCATTGCCCAGCGGGTCGCCACGGTGAAACGGGCCGACCTCATCTTGGTGATGGACAAAGGCCGCATCTTGCAAAGGGGTACCCATGAAGAACTCATCCGACAACCCGGTCTGTACCGGGAAATTTATGAACTGCAGTTGCAGCCGGAAGAAACCGGGCTGGTCGATCAACCCCGTCCTTCCATTTCTTCTCGAGGAACTCGCGTATGAACGAGGAAGTTGACCACCAGGCCTACAATCCCCAAGTGCTCCGTCGGCTCCTGGGCTTTCTCCGCCCTTACTGGCTTCCCTTCACCGCGTCCCTGTTCTTCATGTTGGGCGCGGCCGGTACCCGGGTCGTGGCACCGTACTTCGTGAAGATGGCCCTGGACGAGGGAATGGCTGCAGGCTCCCTCCCCGCCCTGCGCAACGCCGTGCTTTTGTATCTCATCGCGGCCTCTTTACAGTGGCTTTTCATTTACCTCCGGGTCAATCTCATGGCCCGGGTGGGCACGGCCATCATCTATGACCTGCGGAATCGGCTCTTCGTCCACCTCCAGAACCTGTCCCTCAACTTCTTCAGCCACTACGGTACCGGGCGCATTCTCTCCCGAGTCATCAATGACGTGAGCGTGCTACGTCGTTTCCTGAGTTTCGCCATTCTGGCCGTGGCCCGGGACTTGTTCACCCTTCTGGGCGCGCTTTATGCCATGGCCCGCATGGACGTTCGCCTCACCCTTCTCACCTTGAGTGTGCTTCCCCTGCTGTCCTGGGCCTCGGCCCGCTTCCGCCGCGTGGCTCGAGAGAACTACCGTAAAGTGAGGTCGGCCATCGGTTGGGTCAACGCGGTGCTGGCCGAAACCGTGCAGGGGGTCCGGGTCATCCAGGCCTTTGCCCGGGAAGACGAGAACGACCGTCGCTTCCGGGAGGGCCCCAACGCCGAAGCCCTGAAGACCAACCTGGAAGCAGCCCGGGTCGCAGCCATCTTCTTCCCCAGTGTGGACTTCCTCAACACCCTGGCCACGGCCATCGTGGTTTACTTTGGCGGTCTGGCCGTGCTGGGAGACCGCCTCACCGCGGGTATGTTGGTGGCCTTCGTACTCTACATCGACCGCCTCTTCGAACCCATCCGCTCCCTGAGCGAGCGCTACGACCAGTTCCTTTCCGCCATGGCCGCGGGGGAGCGCATCTTCACCCTGCTGGATACACCGCCCGAGGTCCAGGATGCGCCCGGCGCCACCGACTTGCCCCCCATTCGCGGGGAAGTGCGCTTCGAGCACGTCTGGTTCCATTACCCCGACGACCCCAACACGCCCATTCTGGAAGACGTGGACTTCCTAGTGAAACCGGGGGAAACCGTGGCCTTGGTGGGCGAGACGGGCGCGGGCAAGACCACCATCATCAAACTCCTGGCCCGCTTCCACGACCCCACTCGCGGCCGGGTGCTGGTGGACGGTTACGACCTGCGCACCGTCACCCAGGACAGCCT
>WFUL01000215.1 GCA_015484985.1 Anaerolineales bacterium
CCACAGCTCTCCGGGGAAACGGCCGCATCCTCCCCGCCTGCTGAACTTCGGCCATTGCAGACTGTCCCTCCCCCATCACCCCCTCCGCTGGAAGCGGATTTGCAAAATGTCCCCATCCTGGACCACGTACTCCCGTCCTTCCAAACGGGGGAAGCCCCGAGCCCGCAGTTCCGTCCGGTTCCCCTTCACCTCCAGGAAGACCTCAACCGGTGTCACCTCCGCTCGAATGAATCCCCGGGCCATGTCCGAGTGGATACGTCCCGCGGCCTGGACCGCGGTATGCCCCCGAGGCAGCAGCCAGGAGCGGGTTTCCTTCTCGTTGAAGGTGTAGAAGGTGATGACGTCCATGGTCTGCCGCAGGGCCTGCAAAAGCCGTTCCCGCGCCGGCTGCGGGGGTAGGCTGTAGGCCTCCCGGAAGGTCGCGGCCTCCTCCGGAGAGAGTTGCTCCAGTTCCCATTCCAGGGCCAGCGGAACCTCCACCCCATATGCGGCGGAAGGGAATCGATCCACCCGGGCTCCTTCCTCATCGGTGTTCACCACCACCAGCAGGGGTTTCAGCGTGAGCAAGGTGAATCCCTGCAACAAACGTCGGTCATCGGGGCTCAGGTCCAGGGTCCGCAAGGGTTGCTCGGCCTGCAAGGTCTCCTGTAAGCGGCGAAACAGGGTCTGTTCCTTCTCAATCACGTCTTTGGGCCGCGCCCCTTTCTGCCACTCTTCTTGCAGACGTTCCAGGCGTCGCTCGACCGTATCCAAGTCATAGAGCAACAACTCCTGCTCCAGAAGTTCCATATCCCTTTGAGGATTCACTTCGCCAAACGGGTGAGGCACCTGGGGATGGGAAAAGGCCCGCACCACGTGAATCAGCACGTCCATACGGCCCAGCACATTCCGCAAAGGGCCCAAAGGACGCTCCTGACGTCCGCCCAATCCGGCGGCAATATCCACCAAAGTCACGGTAGCCGGGACCACACGACGGGAGCCGGTGAGTTGATGCAGGGCTTCCAGTCGGGGATCCGGCAGGGGGACCACGGCGGTGGTCAAGGTCACTGGCCCCTCTTGGGAAACCGCTCCCTTCTGACCCAAAGTCAGCACCTGAAACAAAGTGGTCTTTCCAGACTTGGGCAGGCCAAAGATGCCAATCATGGCCCCTCCATCACGGCGCCAGCGCGTTCAGCAAATCCTCCCAGTAGGAAGGCAGGGAGTCCCAGGGGTTGGGCGGTGTATCGTCGGTGAAATAGACGTACTTCGCCCATTGCTGTGCCCGCACTTCTTGCAGGATGGCCCGCATATCCTGAAGCGAGGCCGAATGCACGAGAACACCTGTGGTTTCAAACTCCAGGAAAGCCCGCGATGGGTCAAAGAGCCACCATTTGGCTGCCTCGTCTTCGAATACCACGTTCAGAGCGCCGATGTCCAAATAGTCCTGGGGCGGTAGGGTGCCGTAGTTGAAAATCACCGGACCTGTAGGGAAGAAGGTGCGCGCATATTCGTACAACAGACGATAACGCTTGAGATAACTCGGATCGGTGGGGACCTCATCGAAAAAGATTCCCTGGACCGGGTAGTAGTCGGCGTACAGGTTGACGTCCAGCCGTACTGCTTCGGAGGATCGCTCACCATATCCTGTAGGCACGTAACCCACCAGGACCACCCCCGCGGCCAACAACTCCTCCATACCGCGCTGGTAGTCTTCATTGGGCGGTCCACCTCCAGGGCCGTTGTCAGGATTGATGATGGCCACAATGCTGACCCACTGGCGCGCCTGAGCCAAATCATCCCAAAGATATTGATTGGGATCCCACCAGGTTGGATACACGTAAAACGGAATCAAAAGCACCATCTCGGTTTCGGGAAGAGGTTCAAGGGTGTCCGTGTCCTCTGCTGTGGGTGTCGGGGACGAGGCGACAGATGGCGTAAACGTGAAAGTGGGTACCGGAGAGGGTGTCGTCGGTAGCGTGGCCGTGAACGTGGGGGATGCCGTCGCCGTAGCTGTAAAGGTGGGAGGTGGACTCGTGGGGGTCGAGGTCACAGTT
>WFUL01000216.1 GCA_015484985.1 Anaerolineales bacterium
ACGGTATGGTGAACACGAGCCACCAGAGGGCCACGGACAGGAAGGCCAGCCGGGTCATGAGGCCTGTCTGGCCCTCCGGGGCCATCATAATCATGGCCAGGTTAACGGCCAGGAGCAGGCCGCCCCCCAGGTATCCCATGGCGTATCCCAGGGAGGAAATCATGTCCATCTCGCCGGGATTGCGGGAGATGTGGGGGAGCAAAGCATCGTAGAACACATTGGCCATGGCAAAGCCCACATTGCCAATGATGTAGAAGAGCGAAGCCTTGAGCCAGTCCCCGGTGGAAACGAAGTAGAGCAGGGCGGTGCCCGCGATACCCAACAGGGCGAAGAAGGTGAGGAATTTCTTTTTGCGCGGGCGCAAATCGGCAATGGCACCCATAATCGGGGAAAGCAAGGCCACGATAATGAGGGCAATGCCCGCGGTGTAGGCCCAGTACGCCACGGCATCGGCTTCGGACAGGGTGGAGGCCGCGACTTTGTGGTAGTAAACCGGTAACACGGCAGCCATGATGGTAGTGGCAAAGGCCGAGTTGGCCCAATCGTACATGGTCCAACCGAACACGGCCTTGTCCCGCAACAGTTCACGTATGCTTCGCACCGCATCGCTCATCGCAACACCTCCTTCCTCCATGAATGCGGATGGGAGAACGATAGACCCGCCCGGGGGCAGGTCGCGACGCGCCCCCCTCTCCGGCCATGACCCGTTTTCGGGATGTCCGGCTTACCTCAATAACCAGGTAATGGGAAGGTGAAGAGGCCATCCCTGCACGGATGTGCGATGGACCGTCATGCCGATGGACGCCACCGGGCCCGCGCAAGCTTACCCACGGCGGACGGGACGGACCAGGAGAAACGCACCGGTCAGCAAGAGCTTGAACAGGTCACCGGGAATAAAAGGAAGCAGACCCAGGGCCCAGACTTTGCGCCAACCCACAAACGCGCTCAACCAGGGCAGGCCGAACAGGTAAATGGTAAGGTTGCCGGCCAGCAGGGCCAGCCAGACCCGCCAGGGATGCCGCAACGCCCGCACTCGCATAAGGGTGGATACCACCCAGGCCGCGGGGATGAAGCCCAGGATGTACCCTCCCGTAGGGCCGAAGATGTGATGCCAGCCCTGGCCGAATCCCGCGAACACCGGGACCCCGGCGCCGCCCAGGAGCGCGTACAGCGTCATGCTCAGGCCGGCCTCCTCGGGGGCCAACAGGGCTCCCACCAGCAAGACCCCCAGGGTCTGTCCAGTAATCGGGACCGGTGTGAAAGGCAGGGGAACGCGCACCTGGGCCAACAAGGCCACGCCCAGGGCGGCCAGCACCAAGCGCAAGGCCCGCACCTGGAGCAACGCCGTGACGCGTTCCATCACCATCATCCGCACCGACGGTCGCATTCGTCACCTCCAGGACCTCGGGAATGCCATAACGTGGGGAATAGTGTACCACATCTCCCCTTTCTCACCGGGCAACCCAACCGGCACAAGAAGGAAAACATCCGGCATTCCCTTCCCGGCCTACCAGGGTAACTCCTTGCCCTCCCAGGTGAGGAACCGTCCGGTATCCCGCAGGGTGACCGTGCTCAACACCCGCAGGATGCCCCGCGCCGAGTCCTCGGGGCGCAAAGGCGCCTGGGGACCACCCATATCCGTCCGCACCCAGCCGGGATGCATGAGGACCACGGGGATACCCAAAGGCCGCAATTCGTGGGCCAGGACCTTGCTCATCATGTTCAGCGCGGCCTTGCTGCCCCGGTAACTGTAGTAGCCCGGTCCCTCCGTCAACGCGATGGAGCCCATGATGGAGGTCATCTGGCAGATGAGGGGTTGCTTGCTCCCCTGCAACAAGGGCAGGAACCGCTGGACCACCCGGAAGGGCCCCAGGGTGTTGACGTCGAACACCCGCATCACCGTGGCGAAATCCAGGGTCCGCAGGGACTCGCCTTCCACCAGCACGCCCGCGTTGTTGATGACCCAATCCAGCGCCGGGGTCATGCGGGCGATGACGTGGAAGGCCTGCTGGATGCTGGCCTCATCGGTCACGTCCAGACCTACAA
>WFUL01000217.1 GCA_015484985.1 Anaerolineales bacterium
AGCTCAGGTCGTGGGTTGAGAGAGAATATGGGCAGCGGCTTTGCCCGCTGCCCATATTTATTTCTTCGATTTCAACGTCCGTACGAACCTGGTGCATATCCATATCTCAAGCGCGCCCTCTTTTTTTCTTCCCGCGGCCCAGGGCCTGGTCTGTTGAGTTCACCCGACGGGGTAACTTGGTTTTTCGATTCGGTCTTGAGGTAAACTATACCCAAATTCGCCCCACGGGAGCGGTTTTACGAGATTTCGGAACCGCTTTCGATGCAGGTTCCGGACGTTGGTGTAGATTGACCAGGTTGATGTGAAAAAAGCATGGTGACGAAAGAATCCTTCGATAGCGACCACTGGCGGACCATTCGCACTTATGTCCGGCGAGAAACCCGCATGACCCCCGCTCAGAAGCGAGCGCTGGAGGCTTTACTTCCCCTTTATGGACTGGACCCCGCTCAGCCCCTGAACGCGCGAGCCGTGTTCGGCCGCGTCGCGCCCCTGGTCATGGAAATCGGTATGGGGGATGGAGAGCACATGTTGTGGCAGGCACAACGACATCCCGAAAAGGATTTCCTGGGAGTAGAGGTGTATCGCCCCGGCGTGGGGAAATTCTTGCGGGCTTTGCACCAGGCGGGCCTGACCAACGTACGGGTGTACGTGGCGGATGCCCGAGAAGTCCTCCTGCAGGCCATCCCCGATGCCGCTCTGGATGAGGTGCAAATTTTCTTTCCCGACCCCTGGCCCAAAAAGCGGCATCACAAGCGCCGTCTGATTTCCCCCCTTTTTGTGGCCTTACTGGCTCGTAAACTCAAACCCGGGGGGTTGTTGCACCTGAGCACGGATTGGCCGGATTACGCCCAGTATATGCTGGAAGTGCTGAGCGCATCGGGAGCCTTTATCAACCTTTCTCCCTCCGGAGGATTTCATCCTCAGGCTGCATCCCGCCGCTTTCCTACCAAATACGAACGTCGTGCCCGGGCGGAAGGGAGGATGATTTACGATTTGCTTTTCCGGGTCAAGCCATAGGTGGTTACCCAGCCGCTGTAGACATCGGTCTGGTACGGGGAGTAGGCAAATGACCTACCCTGTTGCCCGTCGTGGTGAAAATACGGTGTTGTTTTCCACATACCTCGGCGTGGTCACCGAAGCCCGGATGATCCTTTTGGGGGATGCTGTGAGCCACGGTCGAGCGCCGTCGCTCGGGGCGACGCGGCCAGACGCGTGGGTTGTTACCCGACCGGCCCCACGATGATGCGCCGTACCGTGCTCACACTGATGCGGACCTGTTGGGCTTTCACCTCCGGAGTGGGGCGGAGATGCCTGTACCGCGCCAAGAGATGGGCTGTGGACAGCTTCTTTTGGAAGAACCATCCCCCTTCGGTAACACATTTGAGATGAGAGAACGCGGGCTTTTGGCAGTAGACATGCTCATGATACACTGGGAGTCAACACCTCGAAAAATCACACACTCAAACTGGGGAGGAACCGCTCCATGACCCACAAGAAAAATCTCCTTCCTGTCGAACCTTTGCGTCTTGTGGACTTGGTCGCCTATCAGGAAGGCGCGATTGTCAGCCGCACGTTACTGGAACGCAAAACGGGCACAGTTACCCTTTTCGCCTTTGACGAAGGTCAACAACTGAGCGAACATATGACGCCCTACGATGCGCTGGTGTATGTTCTGGAAGGGACGGGGGAAATCACCATCGAGGAACACCCTTACACCCTGTCTAGTGGTGAGATCATGCTGTTACCAGCCCATCGTCCGCACGCGGTCCGGGCGATAAAACCGTTCAAGATGCTGCTTATCATGGTGCGGTCGTGAGCGTGGGGTTGGTTCGGAAGACGCGCCTTTGGCTGGTTCGTCGGGCCGAATGGCGCATCATCGGATTGTGGGCCCTCTTGTGGCTGGTCTATCACACCCAGGTCCTAACCCAGTACTTCCCATCCATGGAGGCGGCCTCTCCCTTAGCTCCTGACCTCCATTTTGGTTACTCACCTGAACATCTTCGGACTGACTATCGCTTCTGGGTACAGCATCGTGCGAGCTTTTTGTTGGGTCACCTCTTGGTTGACAACCTTTATCCGTTGATTTACGGCCCCCTCCTTGCCTTGATACTGACTGCCCTTCGCCCCCTACCTCTCCAAGAAGAAGCCCCCTGGTGGGCCCTGGCTCTTCCCGCGGGCATGATGCTGGCCGACTGGAGCGAAAACCTGCTCCTCAGCCTGCTCATGCTCGTGTACCCTCGCTTTTCAGAAACATGGGCGTGGATGGCCGCTTCGGCGACCACGGTCAAATGGACCTTGCTGGGCGGGCAACTGGGATGCCTGGTCTGGAGCGTGGTACAACGGTTACGAAAGGACCCGTGAGCCCGCCTTTCAGCGAGCCCACAGGTCTTCAAGGAGCAGCAGCGGAGGAGGATACGGCTTCTGTTATTCGGTATGGAGGTCCGTTTCCACCATTTCGATGAAGCGACCGTGCCAGGTGTGGGGGAAAACCGCGCCGGTATAGGCATTCACGCTCAGCATCCCCACCACCTCATCGTCCTGGAGCACGTGGAGCGTATAGTAGCCGTAGAAGGGGACAGGCTCTTCCGCCGTCGCACCAGGAAGCACACGATCCAGATAGTCCTGGGCCAGCTGGATGGCCTTTTCTGGCGAGATGGTCGGTTCCGGCAAAGTCTCCGGCGGGGTCAATCCCATGGCCCATACTTGCATCGGACTGTACTTCAGGTTCCACATCATCGTGGGCCCGTGTTCCGGATACACTGCTTTCGTCACCGGATCGATGAGCACTTCCCAGGCACCGATTCCGGTATCCTTTTCGACAATCTGGGCGTAAGCCTGATTGTCAAAAACCATGATTTCTCGGACGGCCAAACCTTCCTTGCCCAGGTTCTTCAGATAATCCCCTAAAATCCGCTCCACCTCTTCCACAGTCAGGGGGTCAACCTGTAGGGTACCGGGCCCCATCATCGCCCCGTAACCCATCATGCCGCCATAATCCATCATCGAACCGTAGCCATAACCATAACCCATCATGCCCATCATGCCGCCGTAACCCATACTGCCCGGGCAGGTGGCGGCGCCAGGGAAACCTTCTCCCATCATCGGGCCGTACGGATAAGGGGTCGATGTGGCTTCAGGAGCTGTCTCGTCGGCCCATACAGGCCCCACCGACCACCAGGACGCCGCGATGGCCAGCACGAGAACCCCGACTCCGACTCCGATACCGATGAAGTGCAGTGTGCGTTTGGTCATGGCTCACCTCCTTGGGTGTTTTGAGATTCACCCTCACGATAGAAGGGAAAAGTCAACATCGTTTTCAGATTCTCTGAAGATTTCGTAAAGAAATCGTTTCAGGTTTTTTCATTGTTTCGGACGAAAAGGGGAGAAAAGACCCAATGGGAAGCCCTCAGAGGCTGTTCCGTTCGCTTAGAACGAACCGGGCCCAGGACCAAAGTTCTTCGCGGTCGGCTGACGGCCGTCGGCCGTCAGCCTTTACCGGCTGCCTAGAGCCGGGTCAGGTCTGAGTGAAACGCGATGGGCGTTTCCTACCTGTGTGCCCGCCCTTTTGTCGAAACCCCAGGGAAAGCAGGGCCGGGTATTTCAAACACCCCCTCGTTTCCCCTTGACATTCCCTCGTCTTTTGGGTATACAAAGGGCCAACTTCGGCAAGGCCGACCCCGGTGGAGTAGCCCTCAGGGTCGTGGGCCGCAGAGAGGCGGGCCTTCCCCGAATCGGGGATGCGGTGCAAGCCCGCTGGCCACGACGAGGGTGAATGGGCCGGGGTAGCCGCCCGCCCCAACGCCCTTTAGGGCCAGTAGGGTCGGGCCGGTCGCCCCCGTTATCGGGCCAGGGTATCGCCCTCCCCGCGGGCGCGGGGTCGGGCCGTACCTGGAAACGAGGGGGACCGGACACCGCACAAGTCCGGTCCAATCAGGGTGGCACCGCGGGACTTCGCGCGTCCCGTCCCTGTGGGACGGGACGCGTTTTTGTTTGGAGGTCAAACCATGCACGCGTCTCCCACAACCTTGGCCCTGGACCTGCCGGCCGACTTCACCCTTGTGCCGGTGGGATGGCCCTTACCCCTGGACACCGAAACGCCCATCTCGGTACTGCTCAAGATCCAGGGCACCCTGCCCCTGTTCCTGCTGGAAAGCGTGGAGCAGGCCGCCCACATTGGCCGCTATTCCTTCCTTGGACTGGGCGCGCGCTTTCAGGCCCGGGTCTTCCCCCACGGCGTGGAGCTCCTCACGCCTTACGGCCCGCGGCGCCTCTCCCTTCCCCCAGGCCAGGACCCACTGGACATGCTGCGTCAGGTCACCAAGGCCCTGAAGGTGCAGCCGCTCCTGGGCCTGGCCGCCGCCGACCTGCCGCCCTTCCACGGCGGTTGGGTGGGCTACTGGGCCTACGATATGGTCCGCTTCTTCGAACGCCTGCCCCAACAGGCCCAGGACGACCTGGACCTGCCCTGGGCCTGGCTGGTCATCCCTGAAGTGCTCCTGGCCTTTGACCACGTACGTCGCCACGTACTGGCCTTCGTGCTGACCGAATCCCGGGAAGGTCAACCCCTGGAAGACGCCCGCGCCCGGGCCGAAGCCCGCATGAAGGACCTGCTCCGCCGCCTGGATGCCCCCCTGCCTGCTCCTCCCTCCATCCCACCTTTCGAGGAAGGCGAACCCTGGCGCTCCAACCTCACGCAGGAAGCCTTCGAGGCCATGGTGCGGCGGGCCAAGGAATACATCGCGGCCGGCGACATCTTCCAGGTGGTACTTTCCCAACGGCTCACCCGCACCACCCGCGCCCATCCTCTGAGCATCTACCGGGTGCTGCGTGGCCTCAATCCTTCCCCCTACATGTTCTACCTGGACCTGGGGGGCCGGCCGCGGATACGCCTTATCGGCGCGTCGCCGGAGATGCTGGTCCGTCTGCGGGACGGCGTGGCCGAAACCCGACCCATCGCAGGCACCCGGCCGCGGGGGCGCACCCCAGAAGAGGACGCGGCCCTGGAGGCCGACCTGAAGGCGGACCCCAAGGAACGGGCAGAGCACGTCATGCTGGTGGACCTGGGGCGCAACGACCTGGGCCGCGTGTGCAAATACGGCACCGTGCAGGTGCCCGACTTCATGGTGGTGGAACGGTACTCCCACGTGATGCACCTGGTGAGCCGGGTGGTTGGGGAACTGCGTCCCGAATACGACGCGTGGGACCTGCTGCGGGCCGCGTTCCCCGCGGGCACGGTGAGCGGTGCCCCCAAAGTGCGGGCCATGGAAATCATCGACGAACTGGAACCGGTACGCCGCGGCCCCTACGCTGGCGCGGTGGGCTATATCGGCTTCCAGGGCAACATGGATACCTGCATCACCATCCGCACCATCGTGATGAAAGGCCAGACCGTGTACCTGCAGGCCGGCGCGGGCATCGTGGACGACAGCATCCCCCAGCGGGAATGGGAGGAGACCCTGCACAAAGCCCGCGCCCTGGCCAAGGCCGTGGAGATGGCCGAAGGGGGCGGCCCGCAGTCCGCAGTCGGCCGTGAGCAATGGGCAATCAGTAGTCAGCAGTGAGCCGACCGCCGTCCGCTGTCCGCCGACCGCCGACTGCCAACCAACGACCGACGAACGACCATCGACCAACGACGGGAGGTTCCCATGATTCTCCTCATCGACAACTACGACTCCTTCACCTACAACCTGGCCCAGGCCCTGGGCATGTTGGGGGAAGAGGTCGCCGTCGTGCGCAACGACGCGCTGAGCCTGGAAGACATTCGACGGATGCAACCGAAAGCCATCGTGATTTCCCCCGGCCCGGGCACCCCTTACGACGCGGGGATTTCTCTGGACGTCATCCGGCACCTGCACCGGGAGTTCCCCATTCTGGGCGTGTGCTTAGGGCATCAGTGCCTGGCCGAAGCCTTCGGCGGCCGGGTGGACCGGGCGCAGCGTCGTATGCACGGCAAGACCAGCCTGGTACGCTATCGCCCCCATCCCCTGTTCGAAGGCATACCCAATCCCTTCGAGGCCATGCGTTACCACAGCCTGGTGGTCTACGACCCGGTTCCTGAACCCCTGGAAGTGCTGGCCCGCACCGAAGAAGGAGAAATCATGGCCCTGGCCCATCGGGAATATTCCGTCTTCGGCGTGCAATTCCATCCCGAAAGCATCCTGACCCAGGAGGGACTGCGGCTCTTGAGGAATTTTTTGGCAGTCAGCAGTGGGCAGTCAGTGGTGAGCAGTCGGCAGTGAGCAGTCCGCCGACCGCTGACCGCCGACCGCCGACTGCGGACAGCCCACTGCCCCTTACTGACCACTCTCCCAAACGGAGGTGTACCATGCGTGTGAACGACACCCTCGAACAACTCCTGACCGGTCAATCCCTTACCGAGGCCCAGGCCGAGGCGCTGATGGGTGCCATCATGCGGGGGGAACTGACGCCGGCCCAAATCGCCGGCGTGCTGGTGGCCCTGCGGGCCAAAGGCGAGACCGTGGAGGAAATTACCGGATTCGCCCGGGCCATGCGTGCCGCCGCGGTACCCGTGCGGCCCCAAAGGCAGGACGTGGTGGACACCTGCGGCACCGGCGGGGACGGGAAGGGCACGTTCAACATCTCCACCACCGCCGCCTTTGTGGTCGCGGGCGCGGGTCTGGCCGTGGCCAAGCACGGGAACCGGAGCATCTCCAGCCGTTCCGGGAGCGCGGACGTACTGGAAGCCCTGGGCATCCGCCTGGACCTGACCCCCGAACAACTGGCCCGGGCCATTGACGAGGTGGGCCTCGCCTTCCTCTTCGCGCCCCGGCTGCACCCGGCCATGAAGCACGCCATCGGTCCCCGCCGGGAACTGGGCATCCGCACGGTGTTCAACATTCTGGGACCGCTGACCAACCCCGCGGGCGCGCGAGCCCAGGTTATGGGCGTGTTCAACCCCAATTTGGTCCCCGTGCTGGCCCGGGTGCTGCAACGTCTGGGCGTGCGCGCCGCCTTCGTGGTGCACGGTCAGGGTCTGGACGAATTGGCCACCATGGGTCCTAACGTGGTCAGCCGCTTCGGCACGCCTGACCTGAACGGAAACATCCGTCACGAAACCCTGGACCCACGCGACCTGGGCCTGCGTCCGGCAACACTGGACGACTTGCGAGGCGGAACGCCCGAAGAGAACGCCCGCATCCTGCTGGCCATCCTGCGGGGCGAGGACCGGGGCCCGCGGCGGGATGTGGTGCTGCTCAACGCGGCGGCCGCCCTGGTGGCCGGTGGTCTGGCCGCGGACCTGCAGGAGGGCTTGGCCCGTGCGGCCGAAAGCATCGATTCCGGCGCGGCCCTGCGCGTCCTGAAGGCCTACCGCCACTTCACCCAAACCATCACCAACGACTAACGACGAACGACCATCGACCACCAACGGAGTCTCCCGATGTCCGATTTCCTCCAACGTGTGAGAACGGTCAAGACCCAGGAAATCCAGGCCCGAATGCGACGCCTGCCCCCGGCCGAACTCCGGGCCCGGATACAGGACTGCCCCCGACCGCGCGATTTCGTGGCCGCGCTCCGGGCCGCGGCAGGGGTGGCCCTTATCGCGGAGGTCAAACGGGCCTCGCCCAGTGCCGGGGACCTGGCCCCAGACCTGGAACCCGTGACCCTGGCCCGCATCTACCAGGCCCAGGGCGCGGCCGCGGTCAGCGTGCTCACCGACCCCACCTTCTTCCGCGGGCATCCCGCTCACCTGCGGCGCATCCGCAAGGCCATACGCCTGCCTGTACTGCGCAAGGATTTCATCCTGCATCCCTATCAGGTGTACGAGGCCCGGCTGTGGGGCGCGGACGCGGTGCTCCTCATCGTGGCCCTGCTTTCCCCGGAGACCCTGTCGGAACTCCACGAACTGGCCCTGAGCCTGGGCCTTACGCCTCTGGTCGAGGTCCACGACGAGCCCGACCTGGCCCGCGCGCTGGCCCTGCGACCCCGGCTGCTTGGGGTCAACAACCGCAACCTGCGCACCCTGCAGGTGGACCTGGGTACCACCGAGCGGCTGCGGCCCCATATCCCGAAAACGATTCCGCTGGTGGTGGAAAGCGGTATCCACACACCGGAAGACGTCCGCTGGGCCGCGCGGCAGGGGGCCACGGCCATCCTGGTGGGTACCGCGCTGGTCCGGGCCCCTTCCATTCCCGAAAAGGTGCGCACCCTGGTGGAAGCAGGGAAGAAGATAGACCGCGGTCCGCAGTGCGCACTGCGCAGTGAGCCGTGAGCAGACCGCAAACGGCGCACAGCGGACTGCGCACTGCGCACAGCGCCCAACCATCGACCGACAACCGACCGACGGACAACGAACCATGAACACCCGAGTCAAAATCTGTGGCCTGACCCGCATCAAAGACGCTCTCCTCGCCGCGGAAGCCGGCGCGGACTTCTTGGGGCTGGTCTTCTACCCCAGGAGCCCTCGGGCCGTGACGCGCCGACAGGCCCGAACCATCGTAGAAGCCGTGCGCGCGGCCTTTGGCCTCCGAGCGCCTCGCTTCGTGGGAGTGTTCGTCAACGCACCCCTGAAGGAGGTCCGACGCCTGATGGACGAAGTGGGCCTGGACCTGGCTCAACTGCACGGCGAGGAGCCGCCGGAAATGGTACAGGCCCTCTGGCCCAGGGCCTACAAAGCCCTCCGGCCAACGGACCCGGAGGTCGCGCTGACCCAGGCCCGCGCGTATACCGAAGGGATGAAAATCCTCCCCGACCGGCCGTTGCTGCTGGTGGATGCCCATCATCGGGGGATGTACGGCGGCACGGGACGACCGGCCCACGAGGATGCGGCCCGCATCCTGGCCCAGCGGTATCCCATCCTGCTGGCCGGGGGCCTCACCCCCGAGAACGTGGCGGAGAAAATCCGCCGTATCCAGCCCTGGGGCGTGGACGTCTCCAGTGGCGTGGAAGACCGTCCGGGCATCAAGGACCCGGCACGGGTACAGGCTTTCCTTCAGGCTGCTCGAGGATGACGAAAGGAGGTTTCTGATGACCGTCCGCAACCCCGGCCCTCGCTATGGCCCCTACGGTGGCATGTACGTACCCGAAACCCTCATCCCCGCGTTGAAGGAACTGGAAGCCGCCTACGAAGAAGCCCGCCAGGACCCGGCCTTCCAGGCCGAACTCCAGAACCTGCTCCACCGCTACGCGGGTCGGCCCACGCCCCTTACCCCGGCCCGCCGCCTGAGTCAGGCTCTGGGTGGCGCGCGCATCTATCTGAAGCGAGAAGACCTGGCCCACACGGGCGCGCACAAAATCAACAACGCGCTGGGCCAGGCTTTGCTGGCCAAACGCATGGGCAAAACCCGCATCGTGGCCGAGACGGGCGCGGGGCAGCACGGCGTGGCCACCGCGACCGCGTGCGCGCTCCTGGGCCTGGAGTGCGTCATTTACATGGGCGCGGTGGATATGGAACGCCAGGCCCTCAACGTCTTCCGTATGCGCCTGCTGGGCGCGGAAGTGCGCGCGGTCGACGCGGGCTCCCGTACCCTCAAGGACGCCATAAACGAGGCCATTCGGGACTGGGTCACCAACGTGCGCACCACCCACTACCTGCTGGGGTCCGCGCTGGGACCCCACCCCTACCCCCGCATGGTGCGGGATTTTCAACGGGTCATCGGCGAGGAAACGCGACGGCAGATTCTGGAGGCCGAGGGCCGCCTGCCCGACCTGCTCATCGCCTGCGTGGGCGGCGGCTCCAACGCCATTGGCTTCTTCCATCCCTTCCTGGAGGATGAGGGCGTGGCCATGGTGGGCGTGGAGGCCGGGGGCCTGGGCATCCCTTCCGGGAAACACGCGGCCCGCTTCGCGGACCCCAAGCGAGGCCGCCCCGGCGTGCTCCATGGCACGTACACCTACGTGCTTCAGGATGAGCACGGCAACATCCTGGAGACCCACAGCGTTTCCGCGGGCCTGGATTACCCTGCGGTGGGTCCGGAACACGCCTGGCTCCGGGATATCGGGCGAGTGGAATACACCTATGTGACGGACGAGGAGGCCCTGGACGCGTTTCAGCGCCTGTCCCGACTGGAAGGTATCATCCCCGCGCTGGAAAGCGCCCATGCCGTGGCCGAAGCCATCAAGCGCGCGCCCCAAATGCGGCCCGACCAAGTCCTCATCATCAACCTCAGCGGCCGGGGGGACAAAGACGTGCCCAGCCTGGCCAAGCGCCTTTCACTGTAGTCCGCGGTGAGCCGTCCGTTGTCCGCCGACCGCCGATTGCCAACCGACGAACGACGGACGACGAACGACGAACAACGGAGGCATCCCATGTCCCGCATTGCCACGGTTTTCCACCAACTGCGAGCGCAAGGCCGCAAGGCCTTGATTCCCTATATCACCCTGGGGTTTCCGGAACGGGAGAGCGCCCTGGAACTGGTCCCGGCCCTGGTGGAGGCGGGTGCGGACCTGGTGGAACTGGGCGTGCCCTTCAGCGACCCGCTGGCCGATGGCGCCACCATCCAGGCCGCGTCCCAACGGGCCCTGGCGAATGGCATGACCCCGGACCTGGCCCTGGAGCAGATAACCCAATTACGGGCCCGAGGGCTGACGGTGCCTTTCATCTGGATGGGCTATTACAACCCCATCCTCCAGATGGGGCTGGAGGCCTTCGCCCAGCGGGCTGCGGAGGCCGGGGTGGACGGCGTCATCGTGCCAGACCTGCCCCCCGAAGAGGCCGATGCCCTCCAGCAGGCCCTCCAGGCGCGCGGGATGGACCTCATCTTTCTCCTCGCGCCCACCTCGGACGAAGAGCGCATCCGTGAGGTCACCCGACGCAGTACGGGGTTCATCTACCTGGTCTCGGTTACCG
>WFUL01000218.1 GCA_015484985.1 Anaerolineales bacterium
ATTCTACTGTTTCACCAATCAAATCTACGATATCAACTCGCGCTTTAATTTCATCGATTACGGACATTTCATTTCCTTTCAAGAACTCGGTGGTCACAATCAACGGTCGGCGGTCACTGGCATTATACCCAAGGCCAACAAGAATTTCGTTGGAGCACCCCGTCTTTATCATAACGCGAATCTCCTCTTTAAAGGGAGCAACTCTGCGGTTCGAGTGGGAATTTGGACAGCCTTTCAGAAGAAAGAAATTGATGGGGTGGCTTCGCCGCCCCATCAATTTCTTTCTTTTCCCCGCGGCCCTGGGCCTGGAAAAACCTATACGAAAGGACGAAAACGCCTCCATCATGCAAGTCCCTTCACAAAAACAGGGAGCATGAGGGATGGTGCTATGGACAAGGGCCGCACTTGTTCATTTTACAGGAGAAGTGATACTAAACAGGCATTGCAGCGGCTAAAGAAGCACCGCTGCAATGCCTGTCTTGTGAGGATATCTCTGGGGACCCCCGATATAACCCATCGCGAACATCGGAGTGAGGGTCCCATCGAAGCAGGCCCAAACCTGCCTGGCCGCCCAAATACCGGGATTACCGCTTGGTGTAGGTCGGGGCTTTGCGGGCCCGCTTGAGACCGGGCTTTTTCCGTTCCTTCTCGCGCGGGTCTCGGGTGAGAAGCCCGGCCTTCCGCAAGAGTGGACGGTTGTCGGGATCCATCTTTACCAACGCGCGCGCCAAACCCAAGCGGATGGCACCCGCCTGCCCGCTCACGCCCCCGCCCTTCACCTGCACAGTGACATCATACTTCTTACGGTTCTCACCTAATACGGTGAAGGGTTGCAAGATGAAATCTACATCGCCGACGCGGGTGAAGTACTGTTCCACAGGTCGGCCGTTCACCAGGAAAATGCCCGAACCTCCGGGGTACAGACGTACCCGAGCGGTGGCCTCTTTGCGGCGGCCAATGCCTTCAACATAACGGGCTTTGCTTAAATCTCTTGTCAGTCCTTCTTGGGTCGTCATATAGACCTCCTCATGGATAACGATTCCACCTTACCGGGCGTCCTGTCAATCCAGCCGGATGGGCTTGGGATTCTGGGCTTGATGGGGATGTTCTGGTCCCACGTATACCTTCAGGCGCTTGAGCATTTTACGCCCCAGACGATTCTTGGGCAGCATACCCTTGACGGCCAACTGGAGTACCCGCTCCGGATGACGGGCCAGCATATCCTTCAAAGGCATTTCCTTCAGGCCACCCGGATACCCGGTATGGCGGTAGTAGATTTTCTTCTCCATCTTGCGCCCTGTCACCCGAATCCGGTCCGCGTTGATGACCACGACGAAATCCCCCATGTCCACCCCAGGGGTGTAATGGGGCTTGTGCTTGCCCATGAGCAGCACGGCAATTTTGGAGGCCAGACGCCCCAGCGTCTGCCCACTGGCATCAATGAGGTACCAGTCATGGGTAATTTCATCCGCTTTCGGGTAATAGGTGCGATGCAGTTTCGTGGTCACGGCTCGACCTCCTCTGTTCAGCAATCAACAGTCAGTCTCATGGTCCTTCCCGGTCAGATGTAAACGTCCAATTCCATAATTGCTGCCACCAGATACGAAAATCTTCGTCTGTTGCAGGCAGCGGCCAATCGGTGTCGTAATACACGGCCGCGAGATACAGGCCTTGAGGCGGCGCAAGTCCCTGTAAGGGCTGTGACGGCGGCGTTTCCAACGCCCGATGCCAAGCCTCCAGGGACATTCGTCCCAAACCGACGGCAACCAACAGAGCCACCGTGCGCCGGACCATATGATACAGAAACGCATCGGCCAAGATATCGAATACCCATTCCCTCTGGTGGAGCCGGTACCACCGAGCATGGTAAACGGTGCGCACGGTAGAGCCCGCTTCCCGGGTGGGAGTCCCCAGGGCCCGAAAGTCCCGGCGTCCGGGGAGCAGGGCCGTGGCGTGTTGCAAACGGGCCCAATCCGGTGGCGGCCAAACCCGCCAGGTGTACCGCTCGTGGAGGGGATGGCGTATCGGCCCCAAGTAAATCCGGTACGCATACCGCCGGGCCCGGGCGTCATAACGGGGATGAAAACCCTCCGGTGCCTCACACACATACCACAGGGCCACATCTCGGGGCAGGCGAGCGTTCAACGCGTTGCGTAAATCTTCGAGGGCATGACGCCACGCCAAGCGAAAGGCAATCACCTGCCCCAGACCATGCACGCCCGTATCCGTGCGACCCGCGTACCGGATAGCCTCTTCTTGCCATCCCAGCTCCCGCAGAGCGTCTTCAAATACGCCCTGCACCGTTCGAGCCCGGATCTGCCGCTGGAACCCCTCAAACCCGGTGCCGTCGTAGGCCAGTATCCCTTGGTAAAGTGCCATGTGAAACAGCCGTCTGCGGTCTGTAGTCGGCAGTCAGTCGTCAGCGTCAGCGGTCGACTGACAACCCGCCCGCGTCGGTCATTCTTCCACCAATTCCAGGATGACCATTTCGGCCGCGTCACCCCGGCGCCAACCCACCTTATACATACGGGTGTAACCACCGGGCCGTTCCATATACCGGGGAGCGATTTCGTGGAAAATCCTGTACACCAGATCCCGGTCCGCGGCCAGACGGGCAGCCACCAGACGCTGGCAGTGCACCATTTCCGCGCGGCCGGCCTCGTCCCCTCGTTCCGCTGCCCGATTCCCCCGCTTGGCCAAGGTAATGATGCGCTCTACCTCGCCTCGAATGGCCTGGGCCTTGGCCCGGGTGGTGCGAATGCGACCATGTTCAAACAGGGCCTTCATCAAGTTCCGACGCAACTGCTTGCGCGCGTCCTTACGTCGACTCAGCTTCTTACCCGCTTTCATGTGGCGCATGGCTCTACTCCATCTCCGTGGCTTCGGTGGTTTCGGTTTCTTCCGCCAAAAAACCCTTTTCCTGCAAGCGGTCCATCAATTCGTGCAAGCTCTTCTCACCAAAGTTGCGAATACCGATCAGTGCATTGGGGCCTTTACGCAATTGGTCCAGAACTTCACCCACGGTATGAATCCCAGCCCGTTTGAGCG
>WFUL01000219.1 GCA_015484985.1 Anaerolineales bacterium
CTCGTCTTGCATCGGGTCGTAGACCACACCCAGGCGCACTCCCTCTTCGTCGGCGAAGGCCAGGCACACGGAAAAGATAGGGATACCGTGAGCGAAATTCACCGTGCCGTCCAGAGGGTCCACGTACCAGCGGGGACCGGTCATGTCCCCATGCACCCCCGTCTCCTCGGCCACGATGGCGTGCCCTGGGAATAGCCGACGGATTTGGTCCAACAGGAAATCTTCCGACTCCTGGTCTGTCTCCGTGACCAGGTCAATCCAATGGGATTTGTGCTCGATACGATGACGGCGGCCAAAGCCCATGCGCAGGATGACGCCTGCCTGCCGGGCCAGTCGCTCTACGTCGCGCAACGTTGGAGTCTTCATGGCTCCCATGCGTCGCCCATTCCCGGATTTACTCGTACACCGGCTCCAACCAGTGGCGATACTTGGGGTGCTTGCCCCGTACCACCTGTTGGAAGAGTTCCCGCAATTGTGCGGTGATGGGACCCATCTTGCCCTCGCCAATGGGTCGATGGTCCACACGGGTGACCGCCGTAACCTGGGCCGCAGTTCCCGTCAGGAAAAGCTCATCGCAAATGAAGATCTCCGTCCGGTCAATGGGCCGCTCCACCACCGGTAACCCCAGTTCCTCCCGAGCCAGCTGGATAATCGTGCGTCGGGTAATGCCCTCCAGGATGTTGTCCGTCACTGGTGGGGTGATGAGCACCCCGTCCCGCACAATGAAGATGTTCTCCGCACTGCCCTCCGACACGTGTCCATCTTGGGTGAGGACCAGGGCTTCGTCAAAACCGGCCAGTTCGGCGTCGCTCTTAATCAGGGCGGTGTTCACATACGCACCGGCAATTTTGCCGCGTGGGGGAATCATGTTGTCGTCGATACGACGCCAACTGGAGAAGGTCACGTGCGCGTTGGTATCGTTGGTGACGTAGGTCCCGAAAGGCACCGAGACCATCGTGAGTTCGGGATGCAGGCCGTGAAGCCGCACGCCGATAACCTCATCGGACAGATAGAGCAACGGACGGATGTACACATCGGTGCGATGTCCTTCGGCCCGAAGCAAATCTTTCGTGATTTGCACCAAGTCCTCAATCGCGTAGGAAACTTCCATGCGCAAAATCTTGGCTGAGAGCAGGAAACGCTTGTAATGGTCCCGTGGGCGGAAGATGAAAAGCTGCTCTTCCTCCTCGTTCCAGTAGCCTCGCAAGCCACCGAAGACCGCGGTCCCGTAATGCAAGGCGTGGGTCAGCACACCCACCTTAGCCTCGCTGTACGGCACGATGCGACCCTTGAAATAGGCAAATTTGGGCAGTGTCGCCATGGGAAACCTCCTGTCCGGGGTTGACCATATTTGATTATAACCCTATCCCGGACCTCCTCAGGTCCATACGGACCGAAGGACCCACGCGTTTTTCATGTTCGAACAGAGGCTGTTGCAAAGACGCTTGTCCGCGTTGTTGGAATAGGCCTGACCAGGTGGCCGACGGCCTATCAGCCCTTTCCTACGGTCCAGAGCCCGGTCAGGCCCACGCGAAATGCCGGGAGTCCTTTCCGGGCAGGCGTCGTCACCACCTTCTGTCCAAACTTTTGTCCGGACCTCGAGTATGCAACAACAGATGAAGTCAGGGCATGAGTTGGGACAAGGTGGTGATGCTCGGCTTGGAAGACCACCCAGGATCGCACATAAGAGGTCTAACAAGACCCAGACCGCAGAAAAAGGGGGATAATGTGGATAGCGGCTTTGTCGCTACCCACGTTATCTTTTTATTCACCTGGGGTCCCGTGCTCTGTCAGATCTATGCGTCCAGGGAAAATACCTTGTCATTGAAGGTTTGTCCCAAATCATATCCCACCCTCAGTGCAACAGGAATTGCACGGCTCCTAAACGTCGATATATTGGCCGTAGCGGCTGCGTCACCATCCCCTATGCGTACAACCAACGATACCAGAACCAGGCCAGTTGCAGGGCCCACCGATGGTGGGGATTATCAAAACGATAGCCCGTCAGATGGGCCACCCGCTGCAAACGCTGGCGCAGCGTATTGCGGTGGATGAACAGGGCCCGAGCGGCGCGAGCCAAGTTCGGGTAGAGAAAGAGGGCTTCCAGGGAACGCATCAGGGCTTCGCGTTCCGGATGACTCAGGATAGGTCCCAGGACGCGATGAACCAGGGCCCGGGCCTCCTCGGGGTGGGCACGCTCCAACATCCACAAGTACGGTAGGGCTTCGTCCTCTAACAAACCGGAAAGCACCGTGAGCCGTCGCGCGATTTCCAGAATCGTCCCCGCTTTCTGAAACGCGTGAGACCATTCCGTCCAGGCATAGGGCCGGGTCAGGGCCCAGTAAAAAGTGCCACGATGTTCCCATAATTGGATGAGACGTTGTCGCCATTCCTCCCCCCGTTCAGGATCCGCGCGGTCGGCCACCAAGGCCGCCAGCTCCCCCGGACGAATGGACGCGACCACACTTTCCGGTGGCCCCGGGAGCATCTGTTTCAGATCCTGAAGCACCGTGGTGGCCTTGGGCGTGACAATACGCAGCACACGATAGGAGCGGGTCACACTCAAACCAAGGGATTCCACGGCCAACCGTAAGTTCCCCAAATTCCCTCCCTCGCCCATGAGCAACATCCAAAACAATGTCCGGGGGTGCAGCTCACCCACCGGTTGCATGAGGGTCTGAAGCAGGTGCCGGTACACCGTACTCAATGTGTGCGGTGTTTGAACCCATACGACCGGAACCCGCACGGGTGGTTCCGGGGGCCGCTCCTTTCCAATCAAAACCAGCGCCTGAGCACCCTGGGCCAAGGCTTCCTGCCACATACGAGGGTCACTCCGGGTTTCGGCCAGGAACACATCTCCCGGTTCGACCATCTGGGGCACAATGCTCACCCAGGAAACCTCCACAGGGGCCGAGGCCGGTACCAGCCAGGTATACGGGGAAACGAATACCCGACGTAACAGATCTTCCAGTTGCACCCCTTCCTCCTATGGCAAAGGGCGGGTCATGTCGGTGACACACCCGCCCCGGCGAATCCCATCCGCCCTCCATTTTCCTGTGAGTGGGAGGGAGGGAAACCCTGTGCCGTATGTCTTTAGGATTTCCCGCGCAGCTCCTCCAGACGTTTTTGCCACTTATCGACGAGACGTCGGTACGTTTCTTCGCTGATCTGACCGGTAGCCAGTTGCATATCCAGCGCGTCCAGCAGGGCCTGGATTTCCTCCGGTGTTTGCGGAGGTCGTGCAGGGGTTCCCGCCGCGGGTGGGGAAGGCTGTTGTGTGGCTGTCCCCATGGCCCCTAACAACATCTGGGCCATGCTCAGCCCCATGCCCATACCAGCACCCATGCCCACGCCTGTACCCGCCGCACCCTCGCCGCTCTGCTCCGCGGCCTTTTCCAGGGCACGCGCGGCCTTCCATTGGAGATAGCGGTTCATGTCCCCAATGGCTCCCATGGCGGCGCGTTCGCTAATGGCCTTCTCCGTCTCCTCATCGGGCGTGATGGCCACAATACGCACTTCCTTGAGCTGGATGCCCCGTCGCCGAAAGTCCTCCGCGACCCGGACGCGCACGCCTGCGCTCAGCTCATCGTAAAGAGCTGGCAAGTCAAAGAGGCTCACTCGCGTCTCCCCCAGCAAGTCCAGGAACCGGCTCACCACTGTCTGACGCAAGTAATCCTCAATGCGATCCGTAGTATACAAACCCTGTTGGCCGACAATGTTCTCCACGAACAATTGGGGGTTTTCAATTTGATACGCATA
>WFUL01000220.1 GCA_015484985.1 Anaerolineales bacterium
GGTGAAATCACCACCCAGGCCCAGGTGAACTACGAAGAAATCGCCCGCCAAGTGGTCCGGGACATCGGGTACGACAGCAGCGAAAAGGGCCTGGATGCGGACACCATGGCCGTACTGGTGTCCATTTCAAAACAGTCGCCCGACATCGCCATGGGCGTGAACGAGGCCCTGGAGATCCGCCAACAACTGACCGACGACGAAGTGGCCCGCATCGGTGCAGGCGATCAGGGCATGATGTTTGGCTTCGCCTGCCGGGAGACCCCCACGCTGATGCCCATGCCCATTTATCTGGCCCACAAACTCACCCGACGTCTAACCGAAGTGCGCAAAAAGGGCATCCTGCCCTGGCTCCGACCTGACGGCAAGTCTCAGGTCACGGTGGAATACGAATACGGAAGGCCCAAACGGGTGCATACGGTGCTCATCAGCGCCCAACACGACCCCGACGTCTCCATGGAAACCCTGCGGGAAGCCCTCATTGAAGAGGTCATCAAGCCGGTGATTCCCCCCGAGTTGCTCCAGGGCGACCCCCGGTACCTCATCAACCCCACCGGACGCTTCGTCATCGGCGGTCCTCAAGGGGATGCGGGTTTAACGGGCCGGAAAATCATGGTGGACACGTATGGCGGCATGGCCCGTCACGGAGGAGGTTGCTTCAGCGGTAAGGACCCGACGAAGGTGGATCGCTCCGGCGCCTATGCGGCCCGATGGGTGGCCAAGAACATCGTAGCCGCGGGCCTCGCGGACCGGTGTGAAATCCAGGTCGCCTATGCCATTGGCGTGGCCGAGCCAGTGAGCCTGCACATCGAAACCTTCGGCACCCACAAAATCCCGGTGGAGAAAATCGAGGAACTGGTGCGACGACACTTCGACCTCCGTCCCGGGGCCATCATCCGGGACCTGGACCTGCTCCGGCCCATTTACCGGCAAACCGCGGTATACGGTCACTTCGGCCGGGACGACCTGGACCTGCCCTGGGAGCGCACCGACAAAGCCGAAATCCTGCGGGCCGAAGCTGGCCTGTGAGGGAAAAAACAACAAAGCGGCGGCCTTGTGCCGCCGCTTGACATCTTTAATCCTCCTGGACATCGAGCCTCACAGGACAATGGGCGCGCCATGCACACCAACGACAGAAGGCCCTTTGGGGAACGGCGCACACTTCCGCCTCTCCTACCTTCCGAAGACGACCCTGGCGCACCAACCAGTCCACCACCGATTGCACGAGGTCCGGATCCAGGCCTGTCTGCTGGACAAGGGCGTCCAACGTCACCGCCCCGTGGGCCCGGAGTATGATCGTCCACACCTGCATCAGAGGTCCCGCCTTCATCCCCAAACGACCCTTGCAACCTGATAAACCACCCAGGCGCTCATCCAGGCCACGCTCACCTGATAGACCAGGGCGAAGGCCGCCCATCGCAGGCCGAACTCCTGATACAGGGCCGCCAGGGTGGCCATACAGGGCACGTAAAGCAATGCGAACACCATGAAGGCCAGCGCGCCCGCGGGGGTAAACCGGGCACGTAAAACCGTCACCAGGCGCATTCCCGCGTCTGCTCTGACCTGGAATACCACAGGCCTCAGGCCGATCAAGTTATGTAGGGCCTCTCCCAGGGCTTCCCACAGCCCTGTAGTAAGGACCCGGATATCTGCTCTCCAGTCTTCAGGTGACGGGGGAGTCAGTGTCAGGCGAGAATCGCGTTCGGCCCCGCCAAGGTAAATTTGGGCCATGGTGCTCACCACCATCTCCTTGGCAATCATGCCCGATAGCAAAGCACCACCGGCTTCCCAGCGGCCGAAGCCTAAAGGGTGCAACACACGAGCCACCCCCGCACTCACCTGACCCAACCAACTCTCCCGAGGGTGAGATACACCCCAAGGCATATTCATCAAAAACCACAGCAAGACCGAGACAAGTACGATGACAGTACCCGCGCGCACCACGAATTCGTGCACCTGCCGGGCCACCTGACGACGTATCACCCGCCAGTTCGGCCAGTGGTAAGGAGGAAGTTCCAGTAGGAAAGGCCCTTCAGAAAGGCCGGAAGGCAGGAAGCGATGCAAAAACGCGGCGGATACCAGAGCCACTGCAAATCCCAACATATACAGTCCCCATAACACCCACGCTGTTCTCGTTCCAAAAAAGGCCAGGCCGAAAATCAGATAGATGGGCAAACGCGCGGAGCAGGACACAAAAGGAAGGACCAGAGCCGTAATCAATCGATCCCGTCCGCGCTCCAACGTTCGTGTCGCATAGATGGCCGGCACGTTACATCCCAATCCCAGGATCAAGGGCAAGACTGCCTTGCCATGGAGGCCTACCACCTGCATCACTCGGTCCATGACGAAGGCCACCCTGGCCATGTAACCGCTATCTTCCAACCAGGCCAGAAAGAAATAGAGCAGCGTCAGGCCTGGTAGGAACGTGAGCATGCTCCCTGCACCCGCCAAAACCCCATTCACCAGCAAAGAACGCAACCACCAGGGGGCACGTACCCGATGAAGGATGTCCAGCAAGAGGTGTCGCACCGGGCCCTGGATGACCGCCTCTAACCAAGCCATCAAGGGATCGGTCACGTTGATCACGAGATGGAAGACCAAGAACATCACCAAGAAGAAGAACGGA
>WFUL01000221.1 GCA_015484985.1 Anaerolineales bacterium
CCACCGGGGAAGGTGGGCCGCAACAGCTGGGGACGCACCGATTACGGCGGTCCCTGCCCGCCTCCGGGTCCGGCCCATCGGTACTTCTTCCGCCTGTACGCCCTGGATATTCCCTCCCTCGGGCTACCCCAGGGCGCCACGAAGGAGCAGGTGCTTCAGGCCATGCAGGGTCACGTGTTAGCCCAGGCGGAACTCATGGGCACATACGGGCGTTGAAGTCGAAGAAATATGGGCAGCGGGCAAAGCCGCTGCCCATATTCTCTCTCAACCCACGACCTGAGCTTCTGTCAGGCCCTCCAAGACCGCGTGGGCCGCGGCCATACGGGCTACCGGTACCCGCATCGGCGAACAGCTGACATAATCCAAGCCAGCCTGATGGCAGAAGCGAATGCTGGCCGGGTCTCCACCATGCTCACCGCAAATGCCGATGCTCATCCCCGGACGGGCCGCCCGGCCTTCCCGCACGGCCAGTTCCAGCAAGCGCCCCACACCCGCGATGTCCAGCGTCTGGAAGGGATTGTCGGGTAGAATGCCCCGGTCGAGGTAGCGGATGAGGAAGTTCTTCTCCGCGTCGTCCCGGCTGAACCCAAAGGTCATCTGGGTCAGGTCGTTGGTGCCAAAGGAGAAGAACTCGGCCACCTCGGCGATTTCCCCGGCCGTGAGGGCCGCCCGTGGCACCTCAATCATGGTGCCAAACTCATAGGGAATCTCCAGGCCATGGGATTCCATGACCTGCCGGGCCACCTCCTCCAGCCGCTTCCGGATGGCCTTGAGTTCGTTCACATGACTCACCAAAGGAATCATCACCTTAGGCAGGACCTCCACCCCTTCCTTCTTGGCCCGACACGCGGCTTCGAAAATGGCCCGAACCTGCATCTCGGCAATCTCGGGGTAAAGGATGGACAGGCGCACACCCCGCAGGCCCATCATGGGGTTGATTTCGTGGAGTTCCTTGACCTTTTCCAACAACATCTCGGCCTCTTCGTCCACCTCTTCTCGCGCACGGGCCTCGGTCACCCGTTCGACCAATTCCAGCAAGGAGGGAAGGAACTCGTGGAGGGGCGGGTCCAAGAGACGGATGATGATGGGAAGACCGTCCATCACCCGGAACAAGCCTAGGAAGTCCTCCACCTGATGCTGGAAGAGGGTTTCCAGCGCGGCCTGACGTTCGTCTTCGTCTTCGGCCAGGATGAGGCGCCGCATGTGGGGAAGGCGGTTGGGTTCGAAGAACATGTGCTCAGTGCGGCACAGCCCGATACCTTTGGCCCCCAAACGTCGGGCCAGGGCCGCGTCTTTGGGCAGGTCCGCGTTGGTCCACACCTCCAGGCCTCGGGTGGGGCCACCGTCCACCTGGGGTCGCACACCCGGACGGGCGGCAATTTCATCGGCCCAGTCCAGCAGGATGCGCAATTCCTCTAGGGTTTCCAGGGCAGGAGGCTGGGCCGGCAACTTCCCCACGAACACCTGTCCCGAGGTGCCGTCCACGGAAATCCAGGTTCCCTCCGGGTACTCCTTGCCGTTGATTTGGAGAACCCGGCGCTCCATGTCGATTTTGATGTCCGACGCGCCCACCACCGCGGGAATGCCGAACTGCCGGGCCACCACCGCCGCGTGGGACGTTGCGCCGCCTTCGGTCGTCACAATGGCCTTGGAGATCAGCATGGCCGGCACGTCTTCGGGCTTGGTGAAGGGGCGCATGAGAATCACCGCCTCGCCCTCGGCAGCTTTGGCCTTGGCCTTCTCGGAGTCCAGATAGACGCGACCCACGGCCGCACCCGGCGAAGCGTTAACTCCCCGGGCCAGCAACTTCCCTTCATGCCGGGCCTTGGCCAAATCGTGGGGATTGAATTGCGGGTGGAGCAACTGCTCCACATCTTCGGGGGATACGCGACGCACGGCTTCTTCTTTGGTAATCAATCCCTCGTTCACCATATCTACAGCCATCTTCACCTTAGCCTGCGGCGTAGCTTTGCCCGCCCGAGTCTGGAGCATCCACACCCTTCCCTGCTCGATGGTGAACTCGATGTCCTGCATGGTACGGAAGTGACGCTCCAGACGTTCGGCCATATCCCTGAGTTGAGCATACACTTCGGGCATCTCTTCCGCGAGTTTCACAATGGGCGACGGCGTACGCACACCGGCCACCACATCTTCACCCTGGGCGTTGACGAGATATTCCCCCCAGAGCTCCTTCTCGCCCGTGCTGGGATTGCGGGTGAAAAGCACCCCCGTACCCGAATCCGGCCCCAGATTCCCAAAAACCATGGCCACGATGTTCACCGCAGTGCCCAGGTCGTCGGGAATGCCCGTACGGGCGCGGTAGGCTTTGGCGCGCGGGCTGTTCCAGGAGCGAAACACCGCTTCCATGGCCATCCGCAGTTGTTCATACGGATCCTGGGGGAACTCCCGGCCATGGAACATGTACACCCCTTTGAAACGACGCACCACCCGCTGCCAGGCTTCCGCGTTAAGTTGCGTCTCGTCTTGGGCACCTTGTTCGTCCATCTCCTCTTGCAAAGCCCGGTCGAAATCTTCCTCAGGCAGACCCAGCACGGTCTTCCCAAACATCTGCAAGAGGCGACGATACGCATCCCAGGCGAACCGCGGGTTGTTGGTCATCTCGGCTAAGCCATGTACAGTTTCATCGTTCAGACCTACGTTCAGAATCGTGTCCATCATGCCGGGCATAGAAAATTTGGCCCCTGACCGGCAGGAAACCAGCAGGGGCCTTTGGGCATCACCAAAACGCTTTCCCAGTTTCTCCTCCAGGTAACGCATACCTTCCAGTACTTGCTCCCAGAGCCCCGACGGGAACGCGCCTTCCTGGAGGTAATACAAGCAGGCCCGGGTAATTACGGTGAAACCCGGGGGCACCGGCAGGCCAATAGCCGTCATCTCGCCCAGGCCCGCGCCCTTGCCCCCTAAAAGCTCGCGCACGGCGTCGTCATCGCCTCCTAAGCGCCGTTTCAGGTCGGCGTACTCATCGAAAGTGTACACCCACTTCTCGGCCATGCTCCTCCTCCATGCCACAAGGGTTCCAAAAAAATTGTAACATGTCTTTTTGCGCGCCGCTCTCGTTGGAAGGGAAGGGATGTGAACATCCTCATCTGGTTGGCCGTTGGCTGTGGCGGGTGAGTGTTTGTTGTCGGTAGTTAAAGGACGGTGCAACGCCCCATGCACACGACAGTGGTGTGGAGGTACGGACAGGCGTTTTCAGGGAATGATCGACGCTTTGGACCCCGCTTAGTAGAAATGGCTGACAGCTGTCCCCCATCAGCCCCTTCCTGCGGTCCAGGGGCTGGTCAGACCTATGTGAAACGCTGGGTTCTCTTTCCAAGACAAGGTCTCGTATCAAGCCAAAGGAAAATGTCACCGAAGGGAAAAACCCCCGAAAGAGGTGTGGTATAGTTATATTGCGTATGATCCATCTTTCCCTGCATCAGGAGGGCGGCCCATGAACCAAGACATCCGCTTCGGGACCGACGGCTGGCGCGGTGTGATCGCCGAGAACTTCACCTTCGCCAACGTGCGCCGGTGTGCCCAGGGTTTCGCCCAATATCTGCTGGACCAAGGCCATCGGGACGCCTGGGTGGTCGTGGGCTACGACAAGCGGTTCCACTCGGAAAACTTTGCGGCCGCGGTGGCCGAAGTCCTCACGGCCAATGGCCTGCGAGTCTACCTGACCCAGGAGGCCACACCCACACCGGTGATTTCCTACGCGGTGGTAGAGAAAGGCGCAGTAGCCGCGGTGAACATCACCGCGTCCCACAATCCGCCCACAGACAACGGTTTCAAGGTGCGAGACCGCCACGGCGGCGCGTTGCCTCCTTCCGAACTCAAGCAAATCGAGGCCCGAATCCCCCGGGATATTGCGGATGTTCAGCGCATCCCCCTGAAACAGGCCCAAGAAGAAGGCCGGGTGGTGGTCTTCGACGCCAAACCCGCCTACGTCCGCCACATCAAAAGCCTGCTAGACCTGGAGCCCCTTCGCAAAGCCGGCTTGCGCATCCTGGTGGACCCCATGTGGGGAAACGCCGCAGGCTGGTTCCCCATGCTCCTGGACGGCGAAGCCACCGTGGTGGAGGAAATCCACAACGTGCGCAATCCCATCTTCCCCGAAATGAAACGGCCGGAGCCCATCCCTCCCAACGTGAACGTGGGCCTGCGGGAGACGGTACGGCGGGGCGCAGACGTGCTGGTCATTACCGACGGGGATGCGGACCGGGTGGGTCTGGGCGACGAGAAGGGCCGGTTCATCGACCAACTCAAGGTTTACGCCCTGCTCGCCTACTACTTCCTGGCCGTCCGGGGGCAGAAAGGCCCCATCGTCAAGACCGTCTCCACCACGTACCTGCTCCACAGGCTGGGCGAACGTTTCGGTGTGCCGGTCTACGAAACGGGCGTGGGTTTCAAATACGTGGCACCCAAAATGTTGGAAACCCATGCCTTGTTGGGTGGGGAAGAATCCGGCGGCTATGCCTTTGGGTTCCACATCCCCGAGCGGGACGGCATCCTGGCCGGTCTCTTCCTGTTGGATATGATGGTGCGGCTGGAACGTAAACCCTCCGAACTGGTGGAACTCCTCTTCCGAGAAGTCGGTCCCACCTTCTACAAACGGGTGGATATTCCCTTCCAGGGGCCTCGCGAGCCCATCGAAAACCGGGTGAAAGCGGCCCAACCCAGGGACCTGGCAGGGGTCAAGGTGGTGCGGGTGAACACCACTGACGGATATAAATTCGAACTGGAGGACGGCGGCTGGCTCCTCATTCGTTTCTCCGGGACCGAGCCTTTGTTGCGGGTCTATGCCGAGACCACGCGCGAGGAATTACTGGACCCTGTGATTAAGGCCGGATTGGAAC
>WFUL01000222.1 GCA_015484985.1 Anaerolineales bacterium
CCCTTTGGGTCCTCATCCCGGTCAAGCCCTTCCGGGAAGGAAAAAGCCGTTTGGCTACAGTGTTGAATCCAGAAGAGCGGGAACGCCTGAATCGCTGGTTGCTCCAACACGTATTGCAAACCTTGCGACAGGTCCCCGGACTGCTGCACATCCTGGTTATCAGCCGGGACCCCGGTGTCTTGGCCCTGGCCCGTCGAGAAGGCGCTCAGACGTTGCAGGAGTCCAGCGCCACTACGTTGAATGCTACCCTGCGTCGGGCGGTGACCTTCTTGCGGGGTCGGGGGATGCAGCGGGCCCTGATCCTGCCGGCAGACCTGCCCCGTCTTACGCCCGAGGACGTCGAAGCCCTGTTGGATGCGTTGAACCGGCGTCCTTCCGAAGGGACATCTGTGTTGGTCATTGCACCGGACCGGTATCATATGGGAACCAATGCGCTGGCTTTGGATCCTGTAGATAACCACGAGTTCGCCTTTGGCCCGGGGTCTTTTTACAAACACATCGCCGTAGCCCGACAGGCAGGACGCTTCGTGCACGTCGTGGAGCGACCTGGCTTGGCTTATGATTTGGACCAACCGGAAGACCTGAGTCTGGTGGCTCACATCTTTCCCCAATGGCAGGCCCGTGCCGTGAGCGGTTTCACGTCTTAATGTCCATGAGGAGGTGTCCATGACGCTCCGCGGGAAAGGTATGTTCATTTGGAAGATTCGCCGTTGTGAGGGGGGTGACCCGGAAGCCATCGCCCGGGTGGCTGCCGCCGCGGGTCTTACGCATGTACTGGTGAAGATTGCGGACGGCATTTACAACTACAACGTGGTCAACGGTCGGGACCTGGTACCCCCTCTGGTGCAGGCCTTACGACGGCGGGGTATTCAGGTGTGGGGTTGGCACTACGTCTATGGGAACGATCCCGTAGGGGAGGCCAATCGTGCCATTCAACGTGCTCGCCAGCTTCAATTGGATGGCTACGTCATCAACGCAGAAGGGCACTACAAGGGAAAGTATGAACAGGCCCGGATTTTCGTTCAGCGGATCAAAGGGAAGATGGGCATGCCCATTGGGCTGAGTTCGTACCGTTATCCCAGTTATCATCCCACCTTCCCCTGGCGGGAGTTCATGCCCCATATGGACTACGTGATGCCCCAAGTCTACTGGCTTTTGGCCCATAATCCTGGGAGGCAGCTGCGAGCCAGTCTGTACGAGCTCCGCAAATACAATGCTTCGGCCATTTATGTACCTACGGGTTCCATGTATCCGGCCTATGGATGGCGACCGACGGCCTCCGACATTCGAGAATTCATGCAAACCGCGATTGATTTGGGCCTTCCTGCGGCTAATTTCTACGAATGGTATCAAGCCCGTACGTACTTGCTTGATTTGTGGAACGTTTTGGCCGATTTTGCTTGGCCAGGTGCTCCGTCTCCGGCACCACCTCCTCCGCCTCCGAAAGATGTTGTAGACCGCCTCTTGGACGGTTGGAACGCTCGAGACTTCAATGCCATTCTCGACCTGTATCACGACAATGCGGTTTTGGTAACGGCTTCCAAGGTATATACTGGGAAAGCAGCGCTCCGACGATGGTACGAGGGCTGGTTGAATTCGGCGGTGTCCGGGGCCACTTTCGCGTTGTTGGATAAGGAGCGTAATGAGCAACGCTATTGGTTCCGGTGGCAGGCTCGCTTTCCGGATGGCCGGAAGGTACGAGGAGAGGACACTCTCAACTTGCGGGGCCAGCGCATCGGCTACCATTACACGTATTCCTCTCCGGTATAACGGTGCCTGAAAGATAGAACGAAAACAGGCAGCGGCTTTGCCGCTGCCTGTTTTCGTTCTTCTCCCTTTCAATGTCTGCGTCTGCGTCCCCAGTGGTGGAGCAACCACGGCCATATCCGACGAGCTTCAGGTACACCCATCAGGGCCAACATGAGACCATATATGCCTGCACCGACCAACACGGTGACCGTTAGGGCCATCCACCCCGGAGTATAGGCGGACAGGAGACGCCATGTGCCCGGCAGAAGAAGGGCCATGACGGCGACGGCCACACCACTTTGAAGCCAGGTGTGTCCCCATGCTTTGTGATTCCAAGCCCCCACTCGACGGGAGAAAAGGAACAACAGGCCGAACATCTCAAGGGTCGTGGCCAGAGTGTTGGCCAGGGCCAACCCACCATGGGGGAACAGGTCCCACCGTTGAAAGAGCCAGGCCAACAGGAGGCTGAGGAGGACGTTGAGGGCCATGGCGCCACCGCCCACCATGACCGGCGTGCGGGTGTCTTGCAAAGCGTAAAACCCCCGGGCCAGGATTTCCACCACCGAGTGGGCCACCAGACCCAGGGCATACCACAGTAAAGCCCAGGCCACCAGCTGCGTCGAGTAGGCGTCAAAGGCACCCCGTTGGAAAAGGACTTGGACCACCGGAACCCGAAGGAGGATGAGCCCTACCGAGGCTGGCAGGGAAAGCAGCACTATCCAGCGCAGCGCGTCCAGCAGGGACCGCCGTAAGGCGGCCATGTCGCCGTGGGCTGCGTGGGATGAAAAAGTGGGCAGCGCCACGATAGCCATGGCCTGGGCCAGGACCACCTGGGGCATGGTCATCACCGCCCAGGCCATCTGCAGGGCTGTCAGGCTTCCTTCCGGCATTCCCGAAGCCAGGACCACGTTAATCCAGAAGTTGAGTTGTACAATGGCCACGCCCAGCCAACGTGGTCCCATCAATCGCAGCACGCGACGCACCTCGGGCATGCGCCAGCCCAGGAAAGGACGATAGGTGCGTCCAGGAAGGCGCATGAGGCGGGGAAGTTGAATACCCGCGTGACCTATAGCCCCCAGCACCGCGCCCCAGGCCAGGCCAAAAATCCCCCAATGGGGCGTCAGGACCAGGACGCCGAAAATCATGCCCAGCCAGTACATGGTGGGAGCCAGTGCCGGGAGCAGGAACCGCCGGTGCACGTGCAGCAGGGCCATCATCAGGCCGCTCAAGCCGAAGATGAGGGGCGTGACCAGCAGCACATAGAGCAGACGGACGGTGAGGACCTGTTGGGAAGGGGGAAAGCCCGGAGCCAGAAGATGGCCCACCACCCAGGGCGCGGCCGCGGCCACCAACAGACCCACCGCGCCGAAGACCAGTACCAGGTTGGTGGCCAGGGCCGAGGCCAGGCGCCAGGCCCGTTCCCGCTTTCCCTGGGCCAGGAGTTCGGTGAACACGGGGATGAAAGCCGAGCCCAGGGCGCCGCCGGCCAGGAGGTTGAAGAGCATATCCGGCACGCGGTTGGCGGCATTGAACGCGTCCATGGCCGCGCTGGTACCAAAGGCCTGAGAGACGAGAATTTGCCTCACCAGGCCCACCAGATTGCTCAGTGCGAACGCGGCCATGACCCACAGCGCGGGTCGGGCC
>WFUL01000223.1 GCA_015484985.1 Anaerolineales bacterium
TCCCGGGACCATGGGCCTCCCCGGGAGCCTCTCCAGCCCCACCCCGGTCCTACCCTTGTCACCACGCCTTCGCATCCTCAAGGTCCGGAACGGGTTGTGCCGGCCCTGCGGGTACATTTGCCCCACTGGAGTCCCACTCAGCGGCGACGGCGCACCCCTGTCCCGGGCCGTCGTTCGCGTACATTGCGAAAGCCCGCCCGAAGGCGCGGGAAGTACATCCGGGCCCGTATACCCCGGGGGTCGGTAAGAGATGTTGCCTGGGATGCCACCCTCCGGGCGGCGGCGCCTTATCAACGGCGCCGCCGCGCCAGGGTTCGTGGCCGCGGCTGGCTCCTGCATCCTCAGGATTTGCGGGAGAAAGAACGGGCCGTGCCCGGCGCGCATCTCATCCTGTTCGTGGTGGACGCTTCCTGGTCCATGGCCGTGTCCAAACGCATGGAGGCGACGAAAGGAGCCATCCTGACCCTGCTGGAGGAAGCCTACCGCCGACGGGATCGAGTCGGCATGATTGTGTTTCGTCGGCAGGGGGCCCAGTTGGTGCTTCCCCCGACCCCCTCCATTCAACGGGCCCGTCGCGCGCTGAACCGGGTTCCCGTAGGGGGCAAGACGCCCTTGGCCGCGGGTCTGGCCTTGGCTTATGAAGTTGTACGACGAGAGCGCCTCAAAGACCCGGACTTGCGTCCACTGGTGGTGTTGCTCACCGATGGCGCGGGAAACGTCCCCCTGTATGGCGGTAACCCTTTGGAAGAAGCCTATACCTGGGCCCGACGGATGGCTCGGGAGGGCATCCCGGCCCTGATCATCAACATGGAGCAGCCCGAGTTCGACCGGGGGCTGGCCCAGAAACTGGCCCAGCATTTACACGCACCCTGCCTCACACCTCTGGAGTGGACGCCTCAGTATCTGGCCGCTCAGGTGCGGCAACGTATGGAAGGGGTATAGTGTGTTACACTTACGCCGATTCGCGTTTGAAACCTTGAGGGAGGAACACCCATGACCGCCGAGAAGTATCACGTGAAAGACCTGTCTTTGGCCGAAGCTGGCCAGCAGCGCATTGCCTGGGCTGAGCGGGAGATGCCCGTTCTGCGTCAAATTCGCGAACGCTTCGCCCGAGAGAAGCCCCTTTCGGGCCTTCGCATTGCGGCCTGTCTGCATGTGACCACGGAAACGGCCAACCTCATGCGCACCCTCAAGGCCGGGGGCGCGCAGGTGGTGCTAACGGCTTCCAACCCCCTGTCCACCCAGGACGACGTGGCTGCGGCCCTGGTGGTCTACGACGACATTCCCGTGTTCGCCATCAAAGGAGAGGACACGGACACCTACTATCAACACATCCATGCCGCGCTGGACTTCCGTCCCCACATCACCATGGACGACGGCGCGGACCTCATCAGCACGCTGCACAAAGAGCGTCGTGACCAGCTCACGGACATCATCGGAGGCACCGAGGAGACCACCACGGGTGTCATCCGCCTGCGGGCCATGGCCGATGACGGCGCCCTGGCCTATCCCGTGATTGCGGTGAACGACGCCCTGACCAAGCACCTGTTCGACAACCGGTACGGTACGGGCCAGTCTACCTGGGACGGCGTGCTGCGGGCCACGAACATTCTTATCGCGGGACGCACCGTTGTGGTAGCGGGGTATGGGTGGTGCGGCCGGGGTGTGGCCATGCGAGCCCGGGGTCTGGGCGCGCGGGTCATCGTCACCGAGGTGGACCCCTTGCGGGCCCTGGAGGCGGCCATGGATGGGTTCTGGGTCATGCCCATGAGGGAGGCCGCCAGGTTGGGCGATGTGTTCATCACCGTCACCGGCGACATCCACGTGCTGGATCGGGAGCACTTCGAGGTCATGAAGGACGGGGCCATCATGGCCAACGCCGGCCACTTCAACGTGGAAATCAACATCCCGGCCCTGGAGGCCCTGGCGGAAAGCAAACGGCGAGTGCGCCCTTATGTGGATGAATACCGTCTTCCCAATGGGCGGCGGCTTTACCTGTTGGCCGAAGGCCGGTTGGTGAACCTGGCGGCCGCGGAAGGACATCCGGCCAGCGTGATGGACATGTCCTTTGCCAATCAGGCGTTGAGTGTGGAATACCTGGTGAAAGAAGGCAAACATCTACAACCCAAGGTCTACGCGGTCCCACGAGAACTGGACGAACAAGTAGCCCGCTTGAAGTTGCAGGCTATGGGTATAGGTATTGATGTCCTGACTTCGGAACAGGAGGAATACCTGCATTCCTGGGAGATGGGCACATAACGTGCTGACGCAGAGGTGCTTGCGCACCTCTGTGGCCTGTTGCATCCCCATGCCTTGGGTGCGGCATGGTTTCCTGCCCTATGGAAAGGGCATGTTGGAAAGGTTCGCCAAATCCATCTCCGCAAACCGTGGATTATCCCCAACCGGGTACGGAATCGCAGGTAGCGAAATAAGATGATGCGGCGGCTTCGCCGCATCATCTTATTTTTTCTCTCTCTCGGTGGTGTGTTTTCTATAGAAATCCGGCACGACAAGAGCAACTCTTCTCGGTTTCCGGGGTTGTATAACAGGACAAAGACATGGTCAGGTTTCATGGGGTGAGGAGGGGCGATGCGAAAGGAGATGGACAGTTTGCAAGACATCGAGAGGTTGCTGGCCCAGGGCTTGGTCCCTGTACAGCCGGATGAGTCCTTTGTACGGCATATGGCCGCTCGCCTACAGGAACCTCGGACGTTCGAAATCGAAAGGGCTCGGCAGGGCGTGGTGCACAGTCATCTGGGTGCCTTTTTCCTCATGGGTTTGGGGTTGGGGTTGTTCCTCACCGGTTTGGGATTATGGTTCTGGTGGCGCCGTCGTTTACGGTAAAATGGCCCGTTGAAGCGGGCCGTTGCACGAAAGACAAGGAAGGCGACCGCCCGCGCGGTCGCTTTTTGTTACCCACGAGGAGGTTGGGATGTCTTCCCACGGGAAAAAACGGATTGCCATCTTGACGGGTGGCGGAGACGCGCCCGGGTTGAACGCGGTGATTCGGGCAGCGGCGCGAACGGCCATATGGGTCTACGGATGGGACATCTTTGGGGTGCGCAACGGTTATGACGGTTTCCTGGAACCGGACGGGGTGTTTCCCTTGACCCTGGACCATGTATTGGGCATTTTGCCACGAGGTGGCACCATTTTGGGTGCGGCCAATCGAGGGGAGCCCTTTGCGCGTAAGGTGGTGCAGGACGGCAAAGAAGTGGTTGTGGACGTCTCGGAGCGCATTGTGGCCCGGGCACGGGAACTGGAACTGGACGCGGTCATCGTGGTCGGGGGCGACGGCACTTTGCGTTCCGCGCTCCGCCTCTACGAGATGGGCCTGCCCATCGTGGGGGTTCCCAAAACCATTGATAACGACGTCCATGGCACCGATTACACCATTGGTTTCGACACGGCTGTCCAGGTGGCCGCGGATGCCCTGGACCGGCTGCATTCCACCGCGGAAGCCCATCACCGGGTCATGGTGGTGGAGCTCATGGGCCGCCATGCAGGTTTCCTGGCCCTGCATGGGGGGGTGGCGGGCGGCGCGGATGTCATTCTCATCCCGGAAATCCCTTTCCACTTTGAGGTCTTAGCCGAAGCCGTACGCCAGCGAGTTCGTCGGGGACGCCAGTTCAGCATCTTCGCCGTAGCGGAAGGTGCCTACCCCGTGGGTGGGCAACCTGTCTACCGGCGCACCGGTGACGCCTTTACCGTGCCTCGTCTGGGCGGCATCTCCGAAGTGGTCGCCCGGTATATTGAGGAAGCGACCGGAGTGGAGAGCCGGTTCCTTATCTTGGGTCACCTACAACGAGGGGGCTCGCCCAGCGCGACGGACCGGGTCTTGGGTACCCGCTTTGGTACCATGGCCGTGCGTTTCATCGCGGAGGGACGCCTGGGGATGATGACCGCCTTACGAGGGGATGACATCGTGCCCGTAGCCCTGGAGGAAGCCCTGGCCCGCCATCGTAATGTGGACCCCAACGGGGAGCTGGTGCGGGCCGCCCGTGATATTGGGGTCATCTTCGGCGACGAAATCGAACTGCTCTCTTCGACTAATACGGAGTGAACTATGCGACGCTTCCAAAGTTTCGATGAAGTCTTTCAGGCGCTTAAAGAACACTTCCGACCGGAGACCGCCCAAGCCGTGCAGGCTGTCGTTGGGGTGCATATTGAGGGAGAAGGTGGGGGATCTTGGTACCTGGATTTTGACGAGGGTCGATTGGACGTCCTGCGGGAAACACCAGACAAGCCCATCGACGTAGAAGTTTCTGTGAGCGCGGAGGATTATTGGGCTTTGCTGTACGGCGAAATGGACCCACTGGCCGCGTACATGCGTGGTCGGCTGCGCATTCGCGGTGACCTGCGTTTGCTCTATCAACTGCAACACCTTTTCCGCCTTCCCGATTCGTCCGCTTCGTGATATGTTTGGTGCCGGTTCAATGAGCCGTGATCGAAGTATGACCTGGATCACGGTATGTAAGGTTGGGATCCCCATTGGCGGAACTTGAAAGCATGGAGGACAGGACACATGCGGAAAATCGCGGTTATAGGCATGGGATACGTGGGCTTGGTCACCGCTGCCGGGTTCGCCGATTTGGGAAACCGGGTGGTGGGTGTGGACATTGATGAGGCCAAGATTGAAAAGCTGCGTCGGGGAGAGATGCCCTTTTACGAACCCGGCCTGGAAGAAATGGTGTGCCGCAATATGGAAATGGGACGTCTGGCTTTCACCACCTCTTATACCGAGGCGCTGGACGGGGCGGAATTCGTCTTTATCGCTGTGGGAACTCCCCCCGGACTCAATGGCGAGGCGGACTTGCGCTATGTGGAATCCGCGGCGCGGTCCATTGCCGAACACATGCGCCATTCCCTCATCATCGTAAACAAGTCTACGGTACCGGTGGGAACCGGGGACTGGGTGACGGAAGTGGTGAAGAAGCATCAGAAGGAGCCCATTCCCTTCGCGGTGGTCTCGTGTCCGGAATTCCTGCGAGAGGGTTCGGCCATTTATGATTTCATGAACCCCCACCGTATCGTGCTGGGGTCCACGAATCGAGAGGCTGCGGAAAAGGTGGCCCAACTCCACCTGCCTCTGCGTGCGCCCATCATGATCACGGATATCCGCACGGCGGAGATGATTAAGTACGCTTCCAACGCCTTCTTGGCCACCAAGATTTCCTTCATCAACGAAATCGCCAACATCTGCGAGGCCCTGGGGGCCGACGTTAAGGAAGTCGCGGTAGGTATGGGGTACGACCCTCGCATCGGGCCGCACTTTCTCGAGGCCGGACTGGGCTTTGGGGGTTCCTGTTTCCCCAAGGACGTTCGGGCCCTGGCCTATGCCGCGGAAGTCATGGGGCGCTATCCCCAATTGCTCTACACGGTTTTGGAAATTAACGACGACCGACGACGCATGGCTGTGCGTAGGGTCAAGGAAATGCTGGGCGGTACGCTGCAAGGCCACATCGTGGGACTTTTGGGGCTGTCCTTCAAGCCCAATACAGACGACATGCGGGAGGCTCCCTCCATTGACATTGCCCGTTATCTGATGGAGGAAGGGGCCCGGGTGCGGGCGTATGACCCCATCGCCATGGAGAACGCCAAGCGTCTCATGCCGGAACTGGAATACTTCCCTGATCCGTACAGCATGGCTGAAGGCGCGGATGCCCTCATTGTGGTCACGGATTGGAACGAGTTCAAGCACCTGGATATGGCCCGTATCAAAAACTTGATGCGCCGTCCCGTGCTGTACGACGGTCGGAACATTTACGACCCTCAGACGATGTTCGAGTTGGGCTTCATTTACCGCGGGGTGGGCCGGGGCTATCCGCCTCCCGAGGACCCTAATCCGCCGGGATTGACCTGGGATAAAGCCAGGACGCAGGGATGAGAGGGCGACCGTCCGACCTGCCGCCGGTTTGTGATTACGAGGGCTCGGATTACCAGTACCGCTTCTGGGAACGGGGCGGACGGGAGTACGAGGACCGGGCCGAGGTTCTGGCTCTACGGGCCCTGTTCCCGCAAGGCCATGGCCGCTTGCTGGAAATCGGCGCGGGCGCGGGTCGGATGACGCCCCGCTATCGGGGATTCCAGGAAGTGGTCCTTCTGGATTACGCCCGAAGCCAGTTACGTCTGGCTCGGGAACGTTTGGAGAAGACAGGGCCCACAGATATCCGGTATCGCTATGTAGCGGCCAACGCCTACACCCTGCCCTTCCCAGAGGCCTTCTTTGACGCGGCGACCATGATTCGCACCCTGCACCATATGGCCGACCCGTTGCGCGTCTTGCGGGAAGTGCGGCGGGTACTCAAGCCCGGCGCGCCCTTTTTGTTGGAGTACGCCAGCAAGCGCCACCTTAAGGCCGTTTTGCGCTATCTGGCCCGTCGTCAGGAGTGGAATCCCTTCAGCCCGGAACCGGTGGAGTTCGCTCCCCTAAATTTCGATTTCCACCCCCGACAGGTGGAAATCTGGGCCCGGGAGGCCGGTTTCCATGTGAAAGCCCGACGGGCCGTTTCCTACTTCCGCTGGGAACCACTCAAGCGTCACCTGCCTTTAGGCGTACTTTTGGGGTTGGAGCGTATGGCTCAGGCCACTGGGCGATGGACATGGAGCCTCTATTCCCCCAGTGTGTTCCTGCTCCTGCAGGCCGTATGAATGGAGGGTCAGTAGTCGGCAGTCGGCGGTCAGTAGATGGTCTTCATTTCACCACCACGACCCGTGTTCCAAACCCTACTTTGTACACTTCACCGTAGGGCACCTCAGGAAGACTCCACCGATACAGCCAGAGGGCCTCTTCCACTCGCATGTTGATGCAACCGCGGCTCATGGGCATGCCGAAGTTGTCGTGCCAATAAGTGCCGTGGAAGGAAATTCCGGTGCGATGGAAAAAACTGACCCATGGGACCCCGGGCAGTTCATAGGCATCCAGAGCCGAAACCAAATTGCCTTCACCCATATGCCGAGAAGGAAGTTTGAGATAGATGCGGAACTTCCCTGTGGGCGTCTCTGTGGGAATGCCGTTGTCTGGAATCTCATCACTGGGAATGCCAGACGAAATCGAGGTTTCCAGGACGACCCGGTCCTCTTCAAACGCCCATAGCCTCTGGGTGCGCAAATCCACTTCGATACGTTTTGCTTCCGGGGGCACGTGGGACGAAATAGGTTGGAGTTCCTCGGGGAAGATGAGACGCATGTGGGTGGCCGGAACCCAGTAGTTCACCCGCAGGAGTTCATCCCACAGACGATACCACGGACGGCCATCAGGACCCTCGTCCACACCCCTCACCCAATACACCGACTGGTAGTAGAGCCGATAAACCTTCTCCCATCGGCGTCGTTTGCGGCGAAGTGCCCGAGTATAAGGCACCGAAATTTCCCCCAGCCAGCCACTTTCGGGAATGACGCCTTGCCATGGAGCTTGCAAATCGACCCGAACTCGCTGAACGTAACCGCTATGGATGTAGCCCCCGACGACGCGATACCACTTTGGATTATGGACTGGGCCGTAAGGGCTTTCTACGATTTCCAGGAGGCGAATCACCATATCCCGGTATAGATACCCTTGAATGGGAGCCCGAAAGGAGGGCTCAGGTCGCACGGAAATACGCTCGATGGTCACACGGCCCAGGCCCACGGGTTGCAGGGAGTTATAATCCTGCTTGTCCGGCCACGGGAGCCATTCCCAGGCCAGGGATAACAGACTGGACAGGGCTAAGGTGAGGAATTCACGTCGATTCAGCGCCCAACCGCGTTGCCCAATGCTCATGGTATTTGCATTCTACTCAAAAACGTCGAGATGGGAGGCGTTTCTAACGCCTCCCAAGTTTCCGCGCCCCCTTTCACCGTGGAAGTACATTTCCTGAAATTGGTGATAGAATTTGTTTGACAGACCAGGAGGCGTTGGCGATGAAGGAGACTCCTCTCTATGTGCTGGTATTGACCACGGACACGCCCCCAAAGACCTTTCCTCTCACCCAGGCGTACATTCATATCGGCCGGAGTCGACAGAATGAGATTGTCATCGAGAATCCGCACATTTCCCGTATCCATGCACGCCTGATTCGGCAGAAAGATGTTTATATTCTGGAAGACCTGAACTCCACCAACGGCACCTTTCTCAACGAACGCCGGGTCACCCACCCCGTGGTATTGCAACCTGGTGATCGGATCCGCCTGGGGCCGGAAGTGGTGCTGCAATTTGTGGGGCCGGAGGCCGATTTGGCCCCTACGGTGTTGGCCCCAGTAGCTGAAAGCGAACCTTCGGAAGGCGAGATGCCGACGTTGGTTCAGGAGTATGCTTTTTCATCCCCACAAGCTTCGGTGGTTGCAGCAACCCCCGAAGCCTTGGAGCATCCGACGTCCTCACCCGCACCTTCAAGAGCCGTTTCTGAGGCTCCCCCCATGCAGCCCGGTCCCGCGTCCCCTCCAGGTCGGGAGATTGTGTACACTCCGCAGCGTTCGATGCCATGGTGGGTTTTGGGTTGTCTAGGCGCTCTTTCTGTAACCTGCGGGGTTTGCGCGGCATGGTTGTGGTGGGTGGATGCCAACCGGCTATGGTGTACGTACGCGCTCTTTCGTTGGTTGTTGCCTGGATGCCCATAAAAAGTCATTTGGAGGCTGTCCCTCTTTTTTCTTCGAGGCTTAAAACGAGGACTTTCACCTGGTCACTTGCGCCCTGGCACGTTACACTAACGGGGAAAGTATGACCCCGGCAACTTAAGGAGTAGAGGTGGGATGAAGCCCGAACACGTACAGGCCTTGCTCTCGCCCCGTTCGGTGGCGGTTATTGGCGCTTCCACCCGGCCCGATACGGTGGGCCGGGCGGTGTTCGCCAACATTCTTTTGGGGGACTATCAAGGGGTGGTGTACCCCGTCAATCCTAAGGCTAAGAGCATCATGGGGGTACGGGCCTATGCCTCGGTCCTGGACATTTCCGATGACGTGGACCTGGCGGTCGTGGTCGTGCCCGCTCGTGTGGTCCCCCAGGTACTGGAAGAATGTGGCACCAAGGGGGTGCCGGCGGCGGTGGTCATCAGCGCGGGTTTCAAGGAAATCGGTCCTGAAGGTGCCCGTCTGGAGGCCCGTATCCGGGACATTGCGCAGCAGTACAACATGGCTTTGATGGGACCCAACTGTCTGGGCCTGATTAACACCGACCCCAATGTCCGCATGAACGCGACGTTCGCTCGTTCCATGCCCCCGGCGGGAAACATTGCCTTCATTTCCCAAAGTGGTGCGGTGGGTGTGGCCGCACTGGAGTATGTGGTGGGCGAGAACATCGGACTGTCCAAATTCCTCTCCGTGGGGAACAAGGCTGCGCTTCACGAGAACCATCTGTTGGAAGCCCTGGCCCAGGACCCCAATACCGACGTCATCTTGCTCTACCTGGAGGATTTGGAGGACCCCAAAGGATTCATCGAATTGGCCCGAGAGATTACGGAGCACAAACCCATTCTGGCCATCAAATCCGGCCGGACGCGTGAAGGTGCCCGGGCCGCGGCATCCCATACCGGTGCCTTGGCTGGTTCGGATGAAGTATACGACTCGTTGTTTCGCCAATCCGGTGTACTGCGGGTGGAGACTCTGGAAGAGCTTTTCGACTATGCGCGGGCTTTGGCTTTGCAGCCCCCACCGCGAGGAAACCGGGTGGCCATCGTGACCAACGCGGGTGGGCCCGGGATTATGGCCACCGATGCCAGTGTACGCTATGGGTTGAGCATCGCACCCCTGACCCGACAGACCCGGGAAGGTTTGCAGGCCCATCTTCCCCCTACGGCCAGCGTCCAGAACCCCATCGATCTTATCGGCGATGCCAAGGAGGACCGGTACGCTCTCGCCCTGGATTTGGTGTTGAAGGACGAAAACGTGGATGCGGTGTTGGTCATCTGTACTCCTCAAATCATGATTGACCTGGAGGCCGTGGCCCGCACCGTGGCCCATATCGCCCGAACCCATCCGGCCAAAAAACCCATCGTGACCTCCTTCATGGCGTTAGATGATCTGGGAAAGGTGGTCGATATTCTGGAAGAAGCCCGCATCCCCAACTACCGCTTTCCTGAGGCTGCGGCCCGTGCCCTTGCGGCCATGGTCAAATACACCGACTGGGTCCATCGCCCTCGCACGCCGATTCGGAGGTTCGAGGATGTCGACCACGAGGCCGCGCGGCGCGTGATTATCCGGGCCAAAGAAGAGGGCCGCCGTTTCCTCCCCGAACCCGAGGCCCATGCCCTACTGCGGGCTTATGGCTTTCCTACGGTGCCCGGTCAGCTGGCCCGCACCCAAGATGAAGCTGTGCGCATCGCCCACGTGCTGGGGTATCCCGTGGTGCTCAAAATCGTTTCCCCTCAGGTCATCCACAAGTTCGATGTTGGTGGGGTGGAACTCAACCTAAAGACGGACGGAGAGGTCCGGGAAGCTTTCCAACGGATTATGGCCCGGGTTCAGGCCGCGATTCCAGACGCGGACATCTGGGGCGTATACGTTCAGAAGTTCATTGCAGAACCTGGAGGGCTGGAGGTCATCTTGGGAATGCATCGGGAGCCTCATTTCGGTCCTTTGCTCATGTTCGGCCTGGGGGGTGTTTATGTAGAAGTACTCAAGGACGTGACCTTCCGCATTGCTCCTGTGCGAGAGTTGGGTGCCTATCGCATGTTGCGGGAAATCCGGGCCAAGGCGTTGCTGGACGGGTATCGGGGACAACCCCCACGGGATGTAAAGGCCATCGCCGAGTGCATCATGCGGCTCTCCCAACTGGCTTTGGAAATCGAGGATATCGCAGAGTTAGACATCAATCCTTTGTTGGTGATGGAATCCGGTCGGGGGGCACGGGTGCTGGACGCGCGCATCCTGTTGAAAGCATGAGGGTTTCTCTCCTTTAGGGCAAGGTGAACAAGGAGATTGGGAGGGGAAACGGATATGGCTCGGATGGTAACCATTGTAGGTGGGGGTCTAGCGGGAAGTGAGGCCGCGTGGCAGGCGGCCCAGCGAGGCTTGAAGGTACGGCTGTTCGAAATGCGTCCCCGCAAGATGACGGGGGCCCATAAGACGGGGTTTCTGGCTGAATTGGTGTGCTCCAATTCCCTGGGGACCACTTTGGTCGACCGGGCCGGCGGTCTCTTGAAGGAAGAAATCCGCCGGATGGGTTCTTTGCTGTTGGCCCTGGCCGAAAGTTGTGCGGTTCCGGCCGGGAGTGCCTTGGCCGTGGATCGGGAGTGCTTCGCCCGTAAAGTGACGGAAACCCTGGAATCCCATCCCAACATTGAAATCGTGCGTCAGGAGGTCACGGAGATTCCCGAGGGCCTGACCATCATCGCCACCGGCCCTCTGACCTCAGAAGGCCTTTCAGCGGCCATTGCCCGGCTCACAGGTCGGGACCATCTGTATTTCTACGATGCCATTGCCCCTATCGTGGTGTACGAATCCATCAATATGGACATCTGTTTTCGGGGGTCCCGTTATGGGCGAGGCACCCAAGAGGAGGGGGATTACATCAACTGTCCCATGAACGAGGAGCAGTACTACGCTTTTGTGGATGCTCTGGTCAATGCCGAGCGGATTGAGCTACGGGATTTTGAGCGGGAGTTGGAGAAAGGGGTTCGGGCAGGGAAGCACGCCTTCTTTGAGGGTTGTTTGCCTATTGAGGTGATGGCCCAGCGAGGCCGCGATGCCTTGCGTTTCGGCCCCTTGCGTCCCACGGGTCTTATTGACCCTCGCACGGGCAAGCAGCCCTTTGCCGTGGTGCAGTTGCGGCAGGACAACCTGGCTGGCACGCTGTACAACATGGTGGGCTTTCAGACCAATTTGAAGTTTTCCGAACAACGGCGGGTTTTTCGCATGATTCCTGGCCTGGAAAAGGCCGAGTTCGCCCGTTATGGTCAGATGCATCGTAACACGTACATCTTCGCTCCCGCAGTCCTGGAGCCCACATTACAGTTCCGCACGCGTCCTGACCTCTTCTTTGCCGGACAGATTGTAGGCGTTGAAGGGTACGTGGGGAACATCGCGACGGGACTGCTGGCCGGATGGAATGCCGCTCGGCTGGCCCATGGTCTCCCGCCGTTAGTCCTTCCTCGGGAGACGATGTTGGGCGCATTGTGCTACTACATCACCCATGCCTCCGAGGCCGATTTTCAACCCATGAAGGCCAACTTTGGCCTCTTACCTCCGTTAGAACAGCCCATTCGGGATAAGCGGGCCCGGCAGCAAGCCTATACCCAGCGCGCCTTACAGACCCTGGATCGCTTCCTGGCCCAGGCGGCAGCGGAAGAGAAAGCCTTCGGCTGGCCCGCGCCTCACACGCTTTTGAGCAAAGGTTAGGACAAGTCATGCCAATCCTCCCAATATCTCGCATAGTTCTAACCGAGTACGGGTCCCGTGCCCGGTTAGAACTACCCAATCGTTTCTGACATCCACACCCGCCTACTAAACTGAAACAGTCTCTCCTCCTTTTTCACTCCTGGAGAGGGGAAAGGGTTCCGGTATAATAGGGCATGGCCCAAATTCTGCCTGGGAGGTAGTCCCATGAAACGCTATTGGATGCTCGCCCTGCTGTTGCTGGTGGGCACGGTCTTCCTCGTTGCCTGCAAGAAAGCCACCCCTACGCCCACCGAAGCCCCCAAACCTACCGAAGC
>WFUL01000224.1 GCA_015484985.1 Anaerolineales bacterium
CCTTCGGCCTGGGGCGCAGGGCCGGGAGCGGGTCTCGACGGAAGGCGGGCGAGGGCGGGCGTCCCGTGCCGGGCCCGCCAGGCCGCGCCTCGCAGCAGGGGGATGGGGGAGGAGTCTCCCAGGCGATGGAGGCCGCTTCGCAGGAAACCCTGGGCCACCCGGAACAGCCGGGGTCGTTTCACGACCTGCGTGTAGCCTTTCAGGGCCCAGCGCATCCATCCGGACAGGCCGGGGGCCGGACGGTGTTTCGGTAGGCCCTGGCGAACGTGGAGGATGGTCTCCGGCAGGGGGATGGCCACGGGGCAGACCTCCGCGCACGCGCCGGACAGGGTGCACAGGTAGGCCATAACCCCGAAGTCCGCCCCCAACAGCCCGGTGGAGACGGGGATGCCCATGGGTCCCGGGTAGGGGGTGAAGGTGCCGGTGCGGCTGCGGTATCCATGTCCCCCGATGTGGGCGAAGACGGGACAGGCGTTCAGGCACGCGCCGCACCGAATGCAGCGCAGGATGTCGGCCAGCGGGGTGGCGGCCAGGTCCCGGCGGCCATTGTCCACCAGCACCAGGTGGCGGCTTTGCGGCCCGTCCGGAGCGTGGGCGCCTCGCGGGCCATGGAGCAGGCTGACGTACACCGTCAGTGCTTGGCCCGTGGCGGCCCGGGGGAGCAAACGGAGCATCCAGGCCAAATCCTCCATGGTGGTCACCAGGCGCTCCATGCCCATGACAGCCACGTGGAGCCGGGGCGCGGTGGTGACCATGCGCCCGTTGCCCTCGTTGGTGACCAGCACCAGCGTGCCTGTCTCGGCCACGCCGAAGTTGACCCCCGAAATCCCCATGTCCGCCTGGAGGAACTTTTCCCGCAGGTGCCGTCGGGCCACCTGGGTCATGACGGCCACGTCCTCGGTGTAGGGGACGCCCAGACGCTCGTGGAAGACCCGGCCCACGTCCTGGCGACGCAGGTGGACGGCGGGGGTGATGATGTGGGCGGGCTTTTCCCCGCGCAGCTGGACGATGAACTCTCCCAGGTCCGTTTCCACCACCTCGATGCCGGCTGCTTCCAGGGCCTCGTTGAGGCCGATTTCCTCCGTGAGCATGGATTTGGACTTCACTACCCGGCGCACGCCGTGCTCCCGGGCCAGCGCGAGGACGATGTTGCGGGCCTCCTGAGCGGTCGCCGCGCGGTGCACGACCACCCCGTGGTCCCGAACCCGCTCCAGGAAGGCGTCCAGCACCTCGTCCCAGTGGGCCAGCACCCGTCGTCGGATGGCGGCCCCGCGTTCCCGGGCTTCGTCCCAGGAAACGGGCAGGGAGGCCATGGCCCGGTTCCAGGCCGCCCGACGACGTTGGGCGTTGGCCTGCAGGGCTTCTTGCAGGGCGGGTTGCGCCAGGGCTTCCTCCACCGCGCAGCGCCAGTCGTCCTTCATGGCTCACCTCCTTCCCCTTCGGCGGCGGCCGGGGCGTTGGAGGTTGCCTCCAGGGCCTGGGCCAGGACTTCGGCGATGTGGAGCATGGGGGGACCCTCGTCTCCCAGAAGGCCTTGCAGATGGAGCAGGCATCCCGGGTCACAGGTCACGCCGGCCTGGGCTTCCGTCGCCCGGAGACGTAGGATTTTGTCCCGGCCCATGGCCTCGGCCAGCGAGGGGAGTAAACCGCTGAACACGCCCCCGAAACCGCAGCACACGTCCTCGTCCGGCCAGGGGACCCGTTCCAGTCCCTCCAGGGCGTCCAGCAACGTCCGGGGCTGGGCATCCACCCCCAGGACCCGTCGAAGATGGCAGGAAGGATGGTAAGCCACCCGATGGGGGAAGCGACCGGGGACGGGGCGTTTCAGCACGTCGGCCAGGAACTGGCTGAATTCGTACGTGCGTTGGGCCACCTCTCGCGCGAGGCTTTCTTCGAGCGTCCCGGCGAACAGGCGGGGGTACTCCACCCGCACCATGGACGCGCAGGACCCGGCCAGGAACACGATGGGTCCGGTCTGACGGGCGAGCCGCTTCAGGAAACCCCGGGCGGCCTGGCGCGCCTCTTCTTGCAATCCGGCGTTGTACATGGGTTGACCGCAGCAGGTGAGCTCGGGGTCTTCCTTAATTACGACTCCCAGATGATGCAAAACCTTGCGGGCCGCTTCGAGTACCTCGGGAAGGAAGGTGTTGACCAGACACGTAGGGACCAGGAGCACGACTTCCGAGGACATGGACCTATCCTCCCGGATGGACGGGAGCGGGCGTCCGGAAGGGACGCCCGGAGCGCCGTATCGGACGTATGGCTCGTGCGAACACAAGTATAATGCTTTTCCTTCGGGGTCCGGGGCCCGGTCAGGCCTACGCGACACGTCGGTGTCCTTTCGCGGCCGGCGTTGTCACCTTATTGCCCGACTTTTGTCCGAACCCCAGGTGAAACGCCTTGACGACGTTTTCTCTTTTTCGGTATAACAAAAACACCAGTTCCGTCCTTCCTTATGTGACGTGTTGTAAGGAGTACGTATGACTTCCGAAGCTTTTCCCCGGCTCGAGGATGAGGTGACGGTCGCCGAGCAGGCTCAGGTGACCGGGCGGATGTGGGTGTCCATCCTGGTGCGGTTGTTCAAGCTGCGGGTGGTGACTCTTCTTCTGTGGGTGGCCTTTGGAGGCGCGTTGGTGGCCGCAGGGCCGGATATCTGGAGCCTGCAAGGAGGCCTGGATTTGCTGGCCGTCTTCGTGAGCGGGTTGCTGGCCGCGGGCGGTGCTTCCGCGCTCAACGAGTACATGGAGCAGGACCTGGATGCCCGCATGGCCCGCACCCGCACCCGACCGCTGCCCCAGGGACTGGTCAGTCCGACCACGGCCCTGGTCCTGGGCCTGCTGGCCCTGGCCGCGGGTATCGGTTTGGGTTGGTGGTACCGGCCCATGCTGGGAGTCTTTGTGACCGCGGGCGCGTTCATCTACATCGTGGTGTACACCCTGGGCCTGAAGCGCCGCAGCGTGACGAACATCGTCATCGGGGGTGCGGCGGGCAGCGCCGCGGTGCTCAGCGGGGCCGCCGCGGTGGGGCGCTGGAACCATCCCGCGGCCTGGATTCTGGCCGGACTGGTGTTCTTGTGGACCCCTGTCCATTTCTGGGCCCTGGCTCTGCGTTATCGAGAGGACTATCGGGCCGCGGGTTTCCCCATGCTCCCTGCGGTGACCTCCCGCAAGCAGGCCGCGGGTTGGATTTTGCTGCACGCGGGGGGAACGGTGGTGGCCGCGCTGGCTCTGGCGGCCTTCCTGCATCGTGGGGAGCTGTACCTCCCCGGCGCCGTGGTGCTGGCCTACTGGCTCTTCCGCCGGGTATGGAGGTTGTGGCAACAGCCTGACGACCGGCAGGCTTTGCGGACCTTCCTGGCTTCCAACCTCTATCTGGCGGCCACGACGTTGTGGGCCATGGTGGTGTCCGTCATTCCGTAAGCCCCCTGGAAACCCGCCTGAAAGGAGCGCCCCATGTTGTCCTTTCCCGCGAACATGAACTTTGTTTCGCGGCGTTCCCCCGTGGTGGGCCGCAAGGGGATGGTCGCGACGTCCCAACCCCTGGCCGTAGCCGCGGGGCTGGAAATCCTGGCCCAGGGCGGGAGCGCGGCCGACGCCGCGGTGGCCGTCGCGGCGGCCTTGAACGTCACCGAACCCACGTCCACCGGCATCGGCGGCGACGTCTTCGCGCTTTACTACGAAGCCGCGAGCCGTCGGGTCTATGCCCTCAACGGTTCGGGACGGGCCCCTAAGGCGCTGACCCTGGAACGATTGCGCCGGGAGGGTTTGGACAAGGAACTGCCTCCTTTCCATCCCTACACCATCACCGTTCCCGGCGCGTGCGCGGCCTGGTGCGACCTGGTGGAACGATTCGGTCGTCTCTCCATGGACCGGGTGCTGGCCCCGGCCATCCGCCTGGCCGAGGAAGGGTTCCCCGTGGCTCCCATCACGGCTTATTTCTGGGCGCGGGGGGTGGAACGCCAGTTACGTCACGCGGTCAACGGGCTAGAACTCACCCTTGAGGGCCGCGCTCCCCGACCGGGGGAAGTCTTCCGCAACCCCGGTCTGGCCCGTACCTTCCGCCTGGTCGCGGAGCAGGGGAAAGCGGCTTTTTATCAGGGGCCCATTGCCGAAGCCATCGTCGCTGTCGTGCAGGAGGCGGGCGGGTGCCTGGCCCTGGAGGACCTGGCCGAGCACCGTAGCGAATGGGTGGAGCCCATTTCCACCACGTACCGGGGGTTCCGCATCTGGGAGTGTCCTCCCAACGGGCAGGGTTTGGCCGCGCTTCTGGCGCTGAACATCGTGGAAGGGTTCCACGTGGCCGAGATGGACCCCCTGGGTCCGGAGCGCCTGCACCTCCTTATTGAGGCCATGCGTCTGGCCTTTGCCGATGCTCGCTGGTACGTGGCCGACCCCGCGCAGGTGTCCATCCCCCTGGAAGAACTGCTCTCTAAGGCCTATGCAGAAGCGCGACGGCGGCATATCCATCCGCAGAAGGCTACTTTAGATGTGCAGCGGGGAACCCCTTTGGCCACCTCGGACACCGTCTACCTGGCGGTAGTGGATGGCGAGGGCAATGCCTGTTCCTTCATCAACAGCAACTACATGGGTTTTGGCACGGGCATCGTCCCCCGGGGATGGGGCTTTACCCTGCAGAACCGGGGCCACAATTTCAGCCTGGACCCCGACCATCCCAACGCCCTGGCGCCAGGCAAGCGGCCCTATCACACTATCATCCCCGCCTTGGCCACCCATGAGGACGACGGGAGCCTCTTTGCCTGTTTTGGCGTGATGGGAGGCTTCATGCAACCCCAGGGCCATTTGCAGGTGGTGGTGGGCTTGATGGACGACGGCCTCGACCCTCAATCCGCCCTGGACCGCTCGCGCTTCTGCATCCTCTCCGGCGAGGCCGGGGGGACCGTGGCCCTGGAAGACGGCATTCCCCTGGCGACCATGGCCCGCTTGGCCGAGATGGGGCATCCGGTGCGTCCTGTGACAGGGCACGGCCGGGCCGTCTTCGGTCGCGGCCAGGTCATCCTGCGGGACCGGGATACGGGCGTCCTGTGGGGTGGAAGCGACCCCCGGGCTGACGGTCTGGCGATGACTTTAATCAAATGACACGGCGTGCAGCGGCGAAACCGCGGCACGCCGTGTCACTTTAGCTTCAGGTGCGTTTGCATCTCCAATCGCACCGATTTAGGCACGTGGTCTTCCAGGGCGGGCCAGTGGGTTTGCAGTACCTCCGGCCCGGGAAGGGCGGGCCCGGCGCCTACTACGGTGGTGGCCAGGGCGCCCAGAAGGTGGGCCAGCCATCCCGTGGCTTCCCCGGAGAGGCCCCAACGCCAGCCCAGGAGGAGCCCCGCGGTGAAGGCGTCCCCTGCTCCCGTGGTATCAATGGACGCGACGGGCAAAGGTGGAAGGCGCACCTTCTGCCCCATCCAGGCCAGCCAGGCTCCCTGACGGCCCATACGCAGCGCGACCACGGGGATGGTTTCGGCCAGGTTTTCCAACAGGGCCTCGGGTGCCTCCTCCTTTTGGAGCAGTTCCCGGGCTTCGTCATAAGTGAGGCTGAGCATGGTCACGTGGGCCAGCCAGCTTTTCAGTACGTCCCTCGCGTGTTGGGCGGGACAGATGCCCACGTCCAGCACAATGGGCACTCCCTGCCTTCGGGCGACGGTCATCAGGGCCTCCGTGGCCGCGCGTTGGGCCGGGGCCAGCGCGTTGAAGCCGGTGCCGTGCAGGTACGCGGGGAGAGGGTGGAAGAAGGCCTCGGGATGAGGAACCTTCAGAAAGGCGTTGGCGCCCCGTTGGGTCAGGAAGGTGCGCTCCCCCGAAGGGTCCACCAGCACAAAGACCGTGCCCGTGGGGTGTTCATGGTCCTCCTGCAGGCCTGAGAGGTCCAGGCCGGGCAGGGCAGCCAGCACGTTTTTGACCTCGTGTCCCCACCGGTCCCGACCGAGGCGGGCCACCAGCCGCGTCGGATGTCCCCAGCGGGCCATCAGGACCGCGGCGTTGGTCGCGCTGCCGCCGGGGGACCAGGACAGGCCTTCCAGATGAAGTTCCTCCCCAGGCCGGGGCCAGCGGGGCAGGTGCAGGAGGATGTCCACGTTCAGGTCGCCGACGTGGAGGCCCGGTGCTGCAGGAGGAGGCGGAGGCAGAAGGGACGGGGACATGCGCGCCTCCGGGTGGGGCTACGAAAAACCCGCCTCCGAGGGGGTCTCTGCGTCCCAGGCTTCCCCCACCAGATGCAGGAACACGTCCTCCAGCGAGGGCACCCGCTTTTCCAAGGAAACGATGCGGGCCCCCTGGGCCGTGAGGGTCTGGAGCACGTTTATCAGGGCATCGTCCGCGTCCAGGTACAGGTCCAGGCGCGCGCCCTGGGGCGTCTCCCGCATCCAGACCCGTTGCACCCCGGGCAGGGCCTGCAGGGGCGCGGTGGAGAGCCCGTTGCGCCGGGTGGCCTCCAGCCGAAACACCGTGGCCTTTTGGACGTCCTGCTTCAGGCGAGCGGGTGTGTCGCAGGCAATGATGCGCCCCTTGTGGATGATGGCGATGCGGTCGCACAACTCTTCGGCCTCGGGCATGTAGTGGGTGGTGAGCATGATGGTACGTTGGGGATGCTCGGCCATCCATTCCTTGATGAACGCCCGCACGTCCCGGGCAGCCTGAACGTCCAACCCCAGCGTGGGCTCGTCCAGGAAGAGGACCTGGGGGTCCGTCAGAAAGCCTCGAATCAGGTTGGCCTTCTGGCGCAGTCCGGTGGAGAGTTCGGATACCTTCGTGTTCAGACGATCGGCCAGGCCGATGCGTTCCGCCAGGCCGCGGATGCGCTGCCGGGTCACGTCCCAGGGCAGGCCGTAGAATTGGGCGAACATCCACAGGTTCTCCCACACGGTCAGAAGTCCGTATCCCGAGGTCTCCTCGCCGGACACCATGTTGATGTGCGGGCGGATGGCCCGGTATTCCCGGACCACATCGTAGCCCAGGACCCAGGCCCGCCCTGAGGTAGGGGTGAGCAGGGTGGTCAGAATCTTGATGAGGGTGGTCTTGCCCGCGCCGTTGGGGCCCAGGACCCCGAAGAGTTCCCCGGGATGGACCTGGATGTTCACGTCGTCCAGGGCCACGACGCGACGGCGGGCCTTGTCCCGGGTGGTGTAGACCCGGCTTAGGTGTTCGGTGCGGATGGCGGCGTCCATGGCGCAATCCCTCGTTCGGGCGGAATCGGAACGCCCTTCATCTTACCAAAATTGCCCGGTCCCTTTTGTCAGAAACCGGGTTTTGGCTTATAACCGAAGGTTGAAGGACCTCACATTTCCTGCACGAAAGGATGATGACGATGAACGTTCGCACGCGGTTTTGGGAGACATGGCTTCCGGAGATGTTGCTGGTGCTGGCGGCCGCATGGACGGCCCTGTTCATCCCCCTGTACGGCCTCTTCTTCGAGGCCCACTCCTACTCTCTGGAGTTGCTCCTGGCGGGGGGGCTGGTCGCGTTGATGCTGGCCGCGCTGGGTTGGGTGCATCCCCTGCTGTTGCTTGGGCTGGGGTTCCTGGTCGGCCTGGCCAACGCGGTGTACGCCCACGTGGCCCACTTCTGGCGCATCGGCAATCTCCTCATCCGCATCCAAACGGTGCTGGACTCGTCCCCCGGCGAGGCTCGGGAGTTCATTGAAGTCTTCGTGTTGCGCTCCAAGTTCGCGTGGTTCTTGTTCGCCTATCTCTTCGTGGGGCTGGCTCTGAGCGGGGCGTACTTCTACCTGCGGCGACGCCTGGGGCCTCCGGCCTGGAACCTGCCGCGCCGCCTGGCCCTGGCCTTGTTGGTGGGTGTGGCGGTGGGGATGTATCCCAAGATGAAGACCTACCCCCTTCCGGTCCTGGTGACCACCACCTATCAGGCGTACCGGGAACTCGAGCCCCTGCTGGAACGTAAGAAGAACTGGGACCGCATTCAGGCCCAGGTGCCTTCGCTGCAGTGCAACGACCGGTACGAGAAAATCGTGTTCATCCTGGGGGAATCGGCCAACCGGGACTTCATGAGCGTGTACGGTTTCGACATGCCCACCACGCCCTTCCTGGATCAACTGGAACCCAAGGTCGTGCTGCGGGCCATCTCGCCGGTGAACCAGACCATGACCTCCGTGCCCATCCTGTTCACCGCGGCCACGGTGCTGGACTACGACGCGTTTTACTCTTCCCCCAGCATTCTGACCTACCTGCGTCGGTGCGGCTATCAGACCTTCTGGCTCTCGAACCAGTTGCGGTACAGCCCGTACACTTCTTCCGTCTCCTCCATCGCCAGCGAGGCCGATGTGGTGCGCTTCGTGCTGGAGGTGGTGCAGCCCAAAGAGACGCCCTACGACGAGGTCCTGCTGGAGTTGCTGGAACCCGGAGATGTGGTGCCGGGCAAGAAGCAGGCCTTCTTCTTCCACCTCCTGGGCTCCCACTTCAACTGGGAGGACCGCTATCCCCCTGACAAGGCCCTGATTCCCCAACCCCAGAACCTGGTGGAGACGTACATCAACACCATCTACTACTCCGATTACGTGGTGTCCCGGATTTTCGACTACTTCCAGGCGCGGACCGAGAGTATGCTCTTCGTGTATACCTCCGACCATGGGGAGTACGTCACCGAAGAGGAGGTAGGGCACGCCTTCTCCAACGCCTTCCAGGAGGAGTATCGGGCGCCCCTGGTGTACTGGTCCACCGCGCCCGACACCCTCACTCCCCTGGCCGAGGCCGCGGACGGCCGCCTGGTCAACATGGAGACGCTGGATTTGCAAATCCTGTACCTGGTGGGTTTACGTGAGGACCCCGGGTTCTCCTTCAACACCCAGGTGCTCAGTTTGGGCCCGCCGCGTGTGCGGGATTATCTCGACCTGTCCTCGGTGGTCTATCATGAGGAACCTTGAGGGCCAGGCTCATGGACAAAGACAAATTGTGCCCTTTCCTTTCGGTCTCGTACCTGGTCAGGCCTACTCCAAAGTGTGAGGTGGCAGAGCTGCCGCACAACTACGATTTCTTTTTACGACGCAAATGGAATCGGGGAGATTTGGAAGGTTCTCCTTTGGCTTCCCTGATTTTCTTCTCGCGGGGAGGGGGATGGAGGGCAACGTCCTCTCGATACTGGGTACGATATCGCTGTCGCATCACGTAGCCCACCAGAAAGAGCACGAGAGACCAGAAGAGCCAGGAAAGGCGGGGGTACCCGCTGTAGTCTGAGAGCAGGAACAGCACGAACAACAGCAGGGCGGTGAAGAGGAAGAAACGGGCGATGCGCAGTCCCATGGGTTCCTCGTTCATGGCGACGGACACCTCACGTCAATGCGGACGGTCTGTCCGGGCGCCAGGGGGATGACCACCGGCCGGCCGGTTTCGATGGGCCGGTCTCCCCACCACCACTGACTGTCGTCGTCTTCCCAGGGCAGGGACCAGGTCCAGGCGATACCTCCGGCCACCTGGACGGTGACTTCCAGCGCGGAGGGGGTGCGCAGGAGTTCCATGGTGCGGATTTGGGCCGGAAGCCGGAAGCGCCAGGGCCGGTCTTCGGTCAGGGGCTCCTGGGGGAAGTCCACACCCAGGGTCCAAAAGCCCTCCCGCACCTCGGGGCTGAGGTCAGGCGGTTCCACCGGTCCACACCCCTGGCTGTGGATTTCCACCACAGGTCCCGAGGCCGGCTGCAGGGCCTGCCAGGCCCGCCGACCTCCCCAGAGCACCGCGGCGGTGGCCACTACCGCGACCAGCACCCAGGCCCAGCCGCCCAGCCCGGCTCCACCAGCCGCTGCGGTGGCCGCGGCGCCGGCCCCGCCGGAGGCCGCCCCCAGGGCCAGTTCCTCGGCGATGGCGGCCAGCTCCCGGGAAAGGCTCTTGCAGGCCAGCTTCAGGGCCTCCCGGCCCTGCTCGGTCCACTGCACGTAGCGTTTCAGGCGGCGGTACTGTTCCGGCGTGAGCTCGTCTTTGGCGCTTTCCAGCCAGCGGTCGAAGGGCCGCAGGAATTCCCACCATTCGTCCAGGGTCTCGAACCGCCCGCACCAGGGCTTGAGCTTTTCTAAGAAGGCCAGCAGTTCTTCCCGCAGTTTTCGGCGCCGCGAGGCTTCCTCCTCCTGGACGGATGTTTGCATTTGCTGAGATTTTTCTTCTGATGGAAGGGGTGGGGAAAGAGACATTTTCCCTGCTCCCGATCGGGGTGTTTCCAGTATACCGAAAATTGCCCGCGGTCAGTATCGCGCCTTTTCCTGCTTACTGTGATTAACATCAGGC
>WFUL01000225.1 GCA_015484985.1 Anaerolineales bacterium
GTGCTGACGGCACCTTTAGTTTCATAACCACGGTAGAGGGAGGCTCCCATGACCATTCGCGTGTTGCTGGTGGACGACCACGAGGTGGTACGGGCGGGGTTGCGGATGTGGTTGGAGAGCGAACCGGACATCAGCGTGGTGGCCGAAGCAGGAACGGCGCAGGAGGCCCTGACCAAGGTAAAGGACGTGCGTCCGGATGTGGTCGTCATGGACCTGCGTCTGCCGGACCAGAGCGGCCTCACGGCCATTCGGGCCTTGCGGCAGCGTTTTCCCAACCTGGGTATCGTCATTCTGTCCTCGTACGCCAACGAGCGCTTCCTCACCGAGGCCCTGGCCTTGCGGGTCAACGCCTACGTCCTCAAGGAAACGGGGAGCAACGAGTTGTTGCGCTCCATCCGGGCGGCTGCCCAGGGCGAGCATCTCCTCACCCGGGCCTCCATCCCGGCCATCCTGAACCAACACCAACCCTCCCGGGCCTCCAGCGATTACCCCTTCGCCAGCCTCTCCGCCCGGGAGCTGGAGATTCTGGCCCTCCTGGCCCAGGGCTACACGAACCGGGAAATCGGACAAAAGCTGTACTTGAGCGAGGGCACGGTGCGCAACTACATCAGCAGCATGATGGAAAAACTGGGCCTGCGGAATCGGGTCGAACTGGCCGCCTACGCCCTGCGCCACAACATCCACGACTGGACACCGCCCCTCATCGAAGAATGAATTGGAACCGGGGCCTTTCCCCAGCCCCGGTTATTTTCGGAAGAGATGCTTGAGGAAGAAGAACAGGTTGGCCGGACGCTCGGCCAGCCGACGCATGAAGTAGGGGTACCATTCCTCCCCAAAGGGCACGTAAATCCGCACCGGGTAGCCCATCTCCCGTAAACGTTCCTGCAGGTCCCGTCGGATGCCGTAGAGCATCTGGAACTCCAGCGCGTCCCGCTCCAGGCCCAGGCGTTCCGTGTAGGCTAGGACGTACTCGACACGGTTCCAGTCATGGGTGGCGATGGCCGCCAAAGGCGCGCGGCGTCCGTTGTCGGAAAGCCGGGGCGCGTCGGGCGCCCGGGCAGCCTCCAGGAGCATCCGGGCCAGCCGGTCGAAGTTGGCGTCCACATCCCTCTTCCGGGGAAAGGCCACGCTGGCGGGTTCCCGATAGGCCCCCTTCACCAGGCGCACCGGCACCCGCATCTGGATCAAGCGCCGCAAGTCCCCCTCGCTTCGGTACAGGTAAGCCTGAATCACCAATCCCAGGTTGCGGTAGCCTTCCTCCCACAAAGACCGATGCAGTTCCAGGGTGGGCTCCACCAGGGGATGTTCTTCCATATCCACCCGCAACATCATGTCGTGCGTCCGGGCCTCGTCCAACAATTCCCGCATCAAGGTCAGGCTCAGCTCCGGGGAAAGATGCATGCCCAAATGGCTCAGCTTGACGGAGACGTACGCCCGTAAGTTCCGCTGTCCCACCGCGACAATCAGGCGCCGGATGTCCTCCTTGGCCCGTCGAGCGTCGTCCTCGGTATGCACCCATTCCCCCAAATGGGCCAGGGTGACCAGATAACCCTGCTCCTGCAAAGACCGAGCCACCTCGAGCCCCTCCTCCAGGGTTTCCCCGGCCACAAAGCGACGGGAGACACGGCGACCCAGGGAAGACTGGCTCATCCAACGCTGCACGCGACGGGACCGGGAGAGCCACAACAAAAGCGCACGTAACATACCGCCTCCTTGGCTGCAGGTTTCCCATTTTTAGCAACCCCGAGGCGAGGCCAAAGTAACGATTTACATCCTGTTTTCCCCCGAGGGAGGAAATTTGTCACGAATCTCTCGCGCATAACACGCGAATTTGTGATAGGATTTGGGCAGATTCACACCCTTACAGGAGGGAGGTGCGGCGTGGATTTGCAGACCCGCATCGTGTTCATCGGGCCGGGCGTCATGGCCGAGGCCATGATTCGCGGCCTGCTACACAAAAAATCCACGGTTCCCGAGAACATCATCGTCTCTGGCCCGCGTGAAGAACGGGTCCGAGAGCTTCAGGAGCGCTTTGGGGTTACGCCTCTGGTAGACAACGTTACCGCGGCCCGCCAAGGGGATGTGGTGGTCCTTTCGGTGAAACCCCAGACCCTCCTGGGCAAAGTCCTGGCCGAGTTGCAGGGCAACATCCCCGAGCACGCCCTGGTCCTCTCCATTGTGGCTGGTGTGCCCA